>JAIOQJ010000189.1 GCA_021413475.1 Planctomycetota bacterium
AGACTCCGGTCGCTTACGCGATCCGGCTCGCCCAGATCTTTATCTCGCCTTCGGAGTGATCGACCCCAGCAACTCGCCAAGCAGATTATTCTGCGGATAGCTGTGCCCGAGATGCTGGCGGAATCCTTCGGCAAATGGGACTCCGCAAAGTTTGCCCTGAGCTTCCGCCCACTCTTGCATCGAGTCGACGAAGTTATCGACGCCGTGGTGCTTGAGAAGCCAGTTTCGCTGGCTGTGATGGCAGGAGAGCATCTCGCGCTTCAAGTCAATTTGTTTGCTGATATCGACGCAGAATCCCGCGGGGATTGGCTTGCCGAAAATGTCCTTCCCCTCGACGGGATCGCAATAGTATAGATGCGGGATATGTTCGAGCGGTGGATTTTTCCATCGTCCGTACAGGAAATTGGGGATGGGGGCGGCGAAGGTGGCCGCCCGCACGATGCGGCTGGTCATCTCGTGGTCGGGGTGATAATCATCAGGGCTGTGTGTCATGATGAGTCGCGGCCGCACTTCGGTCAATAAATTGACAACACGATCCAAGCTGGCATCGGTGACGTTCACCCGCATGTCGCGTTCTTCGACACAATGATAAATCCCGCCGATCTTTTTGGCAGCCTCCGTCCCCTCGGCCCGGCGAATCCGCGCGATCTCATCCGGGGGATATTCCGTCGAACCGCAATCGCCGGGGGTCATGGAAGCCAGGTGGATTTCCCAGCCGTGCTCTTTCTGGAGGCGAATCATGGTGCCGACGCAGAGAAACTCGGCATCGTCGGGATGAGCAATCAAGGCCAGCGCAACGTTCTTCATGGTGGGTACTGGAGTGAATGAAAAATTTGGATGGTGACGCACCGCGAACGGCTATGTTATCGTTCTCGCTGTCTGTCATCATCACTTCTTCGGTTCTTCCTGCTTCTCGGGCTTCAGAATTCCCAGGCTCGTTCGCACGCGATTTTTCACGTGATCGGGAATCCAGGAGTTACCGTCCGGATCGTCGCCATCAAATGGGCCGCCCGGCCAGATCGGTTCAATCGTGCCAAGCGAGGGGAAGATCTTGGCGTACAAGATCTGATCGCCGAGCGCGAAAAAGGCTGGGGAAACCCGCGAAGCATCGCCGGCCAATCGAAACTGGTCGAATAGCCATAGGGGGACCATGCGCATCTGGAGCTTATTCACATCCCGATACTGGTAAAGATAGTTCATCTGCTGTTCGTAAATTTCCTGGACAAACGTGTCGCGGGCATTACGGTAGCGGGTGAATTTCATCAGAATCTTCTGCCACGGACTGAGCTTCATTTTTCCCCACAAGCCGTAGTACCACTGGATGCCGAGTGCTTCGCGATAGAGTGCGAGGCAGCTCGACACGTGATTGTTGCGCCGTTCGCGATCGGCCTCGTAAAGCATCTTGCGCGCGGCGATCATATCCGGGTCTTTCTCCGCCTCGGCCTGATACAGGAAGAATTCGTAATTCGTGACCGATAGGTTGTGTTTGTAGATCCGCAACTTTCGAGTCGCCTCGATCGAATCGCGGAGGGTCGGGTCGTTCAACTCGTCAGGGCGTGGATTGGGAAACTCACCGCTCTCCACCGGAAAGCCGCGTTGACGGGCGTAAGCTTCTGCTCGCCGGCGATAGTCGAGCAATTTGGCATCGTCGAGGTTCAGGCCGTTCGCTCGCCCATGTGAAGCCCAGAGTTCGTAAGCATTCTCCCAGGCTTCCCGGGAATTTCCCGTTGGCTTGATCTCGACATCATCCTCGAACCAGCGGTCGTTGGCGTCCCGGCGAAGATCGACGATCCACGGTTCGCTGTCGAACCAGCCTTCCTTCGCGAGTTGTTCGGCAATGTAACTTTGCGCTCGTTGAGGGCCCTGACGGAAAATAATCAGGCCAGGTTGTTTCGGTAGCCGCCGCTTTCGCTCGGGATCCTGGTAGTTGAGGTCCGATTCCGCGGGTTCCGGGTTTGGCGGCGGTATCACCTCGTTGGCATAATGAAACCATGACTTGGCCGCGCGAATGGCCGACGCTTCGCCGTCGCCGATCGGCCGTTCGGGGTTCAGCTCTTGTTCCGCCCCAAGGTAATAGGAGGGCAACACCGGAAATTGCTTCAGTCGGTCTTCCAACGCACGGGGATCGTCCACGCGATAACGGTTTGGCACGTCTTCGTTTTCCCTCAGGAAATCGACGACCTCCTTGGGTGTTTTGACCAGGTAATACAACGGCAGATCTTTGCCCTTGCTATCCTTGCCGATGCGGATGGCGGTTTCCCGAAGCCGGCGGACAAATTGCGGGTATCGTTCGCAGAATTTCTTGAAGGCTGCCGGATCTACTTCTCCCCCCTTCAAGAGGGCTCGATAGTCACGGTCTTCCTTGGTCATACATGAGAGTTGAAACAGGCAACGGAGCGTCGTCACCTTGTCGCTGACCGTGAATTTGTTCTGATAGTAAAAGCCGATCGTATATCGCATATCGGGATTATTACGATTGATCGATTCTCCCTCGGCAAGCAGGCTAATCCCCCGGGCGATGTAGTAATACATATCGGTGAGCCGATCCATCTCAACGGAAACGTTGTACGATAGGTTCCAACTCTGGAAGAGCCACGGCGTGACGAAATGCGGTTGCAATTTGGTGATCGATTTCACCGTCAGATCGAGTTCATTCCATTCCTGGCGGATTTGCTTTTCCTGGGCGGACATCCACAATCCGCAAATGGCGAGGCCGCGGGAACCGGTCAGGAGTAGCCGAATCGCCGACCCGGTGAGTTCAACTTCGCCCTGGCTCATTTCATTGAGTTCGAGTCGATCCGACTGTTTCTGAATAGACCATAAACCAATCGTTTTGACGGCCAACTCGGGAGTCGCCTGATTCTTGACCTCGGCCCCCGGAAGAGCGACAATGCCGCGCACGAAAAAAGTGACGACGAAGAGAGCGACGATCGCACCGAAATAAAACAACTTTCGCTGGGAGGAAGCGCGTTGGTAGGAATTAGACATGGATGCATCCTCATCTGTCGGTCAAACAGTTCGCATCACGCCGCGATCTCGCGGGAGCGCATGAGATAGTACGAAAGTAGTGCCCACGGGAGCAAATATCCGACCAGGAAGATCATGTTCATCAGAATGAATTCCCAGCCGATGTTGAACCCCTGGGCGATGTAGTTCGACCACGTAAAGCGTTCGGTATCCGGGATCACATTCAGAAAACGGCGAAGCAGCCATCGGAACAGATCGTCGCCAAAGAGAGCCGCCTGGACGGTGGCTGTCTTATCGAGATCCGCGGCCGTCACGGAGCCCTTAACCAGCCGCGTGAGTGATTCCAGCGGTCCACCGCCTACGTTGGCACCTTCCGCCAAGCTCTTGATGAAGCTTTGGAAGTATCCGGCAAGAAAAAGGCTCAGGGCGAGCAAGAAGCTTACCACCCCTGCCAGGTAAGTGCTCGCCGCGACCGCCAAAGCGATGACGATGCAAAGCCGGCACCAAAGGCCAATCGCGCCTTTAAAGAAGTTCAGCCAGAAACTCCCCTCCGCTTCCAGGAAGTACAGATCAAGGGGTGCGACGCCGATGAACTGGCTCGGCGATTCGCACTTTACTTTGACTTGCAATCGAACGGGACCACTGGGCGATTGCAAGAGATAATCCTTGCCGGGAGTGCCATCGAGAGCATTTCGCAAAATACCCGGCGGGATGTTGATCTTGTACGTGTGATAGTCAAAGACTGGAAAGCTCTTATTCTCATAGCGGCCGAATTTTTCCGCGACGCCGTTCAGGTTTTCCCATTCCTCTTCCAGGCTCGCTGGCGATTTCTTCCCGTCTTTATCTTTTCGATATTTCGACTCCTGCACGGCCTTCGTGTACTCTTCTTGATTGGCCTGGTCCCATTTCCATGTGACGAGATCGAATGAACACAACACACCACGATTCTCTTCGCCTTTCGTCATGCGAAAGACATCGAACGCGAATTCGAGTGGGACGGCCGGCATGTCGCGCAGATTGCTCAGATCGCTGACGTTAACAAAACTCCAGACGGCTCGCTGGGTACTCTCCGATGAACCCGCGATGTATTTCCGGTACGAGTATTCACGTCCGACATCCATGCCGATAAATGCCTTCGTTTGAATCTGGTTTCCTTCCACCCGTTCCCGAATGAAATCGAGATAACCGTAAACCGGAACGCGGGCCTTCATGCTCTCTTTGCGCGCAGCCTCATTGATGTTGCTGGATGCCACGAAGATCAGGCTCACGGCCGAAAGTGCCAGCAGGGCGATGGTCATCAAGGCCGTGTAGCCGAGGAAGCGGCCGAATACGACCTCGAAACGCTCGACCGGTTTGGTCAAGACAGTATGGATGGTCTGGTTCTTCACGTCCGATGGGATGCTAAAGGCAGAGAGAAGCAAGGCAGTGAAGATTAGCAAGATCGTCATCAAGTACGAAATCACGCTGATGGTTGTCTTCAACACATCTTCATCCTTGACGCGTTTGAAGAAAAACCACGTGGCGGGAAACAAGAATATCAGGAGAAAAATGAAGAAAATCCAGACGATTCGTCGGCGAACGGCTTCCTTGAAACTCAACTTCGCGATGGCGAAGAGCCGTCGAGTGCGGAGACGGCTCAGGTCGAGTAAGCACGGCTCGGCGAACGCGATCAACGCCAGCAGTCCGCCGACGGTCAAGGTTCGAAGCTGCCAAACGTCGAGCATGGTCGGTACGCGCTGCGGCTTCGGCTGCTGGGGATTCTGTTGCTGGACGGCACCTTGCTGCTCGGCTATCTGCTGATCGTCGATCCGGATCGCGATCGTCAAACCGAGCGCGATGAGATACACGATCAGGGACATGATCCCCGTGACGGCCATGAACTTCGAGATCATTTTGCGCCGTCCGCCAGAAACAGTCGGAGACGGAGACATCAAGACATAGATCACCCATAGCAACAGGCCGACTGCCGCGAAGCCGCCTGCATCCTGAAGCCAGGTGAGGGTCAAATGCCCAAAGTCGTCCCAGACCGTGAAAGTGGCGTCGATTTCCATGACGCCAAGGAGCGGGGTCGTCGCCAGCACGATGCGATATCCTCGTTAACTTGGTCAGGCGAGCCAGCCCGCGTAGGCGGCTGGAGTATTCAAACTTCGCGACTAATTCGAAGAAGGCGACGTCGTCCCTGGCGGCAAGTAGCGCCGGCCGGGGCGAGCCTTGCTCTCCTCGACCACCCGCTTGAAGAGGTCTTCGAGCGTCGTGGTTGGATGGCCGATCGATTCGAGCTTACCGCCGTGTCGTTCGATCACGACTTCGAGGTCTTTTCGGAGCGAGTCCGTCAGTTGCAGGTTGGTGGCTCGCATCTCAACCCGTTTGGCATCTTCAACCAGCTTTTTGACTTCGCCTAACTCTTGCAAGTCGCCATTATGGAGAATCGCGATCCGATCGCAGACGTCCTGCACGTCGTCGAGCCGATGGCTGCACATCAACACGGTTTTCCCCTGCTCACGTAAGCGGAGGATCAGTTCTTTCATCCAGATCGTGCCGAGGGGATCGAGGCCGGAAGTCGGCTCGTCGAGAATCACAAGCTCCGGATCGTTAATCAGAGCCTGCGCCAGACCGATTCGTTGTCGCATGCCCTTGGAATACTCGCGGAGTGTCCGCTTCTTGTCATTCTCCAGGCCGACCATGCGAATCAACTCCGCGGAGCGTTGTTCGCGGACGCTCGATGGCATGTCGAAAAGGCGGCCGTAGAAATCGAGCGTTTCCTCCGCATTCAGAAATTTGTACAGGTACGATTCTTCGGGCAGATAACCGATCCGTTCATTCTTGCGAACGTCAACAGCCGGTTTGCCGAAAACGGTCGCCTCGCCGGAGGTGGGGAAGAGAAGGCCAAGCAACAGTTTGATCGTGGTGGTTTTGCCGGAGCCGTTCGGGCCAAGCAAGCCGAAGATCTCGCCCTTGCGGATCTGCAAGTCGAGAGCATTGAGGGCGGTCTTTTTCTTGCGGCCCCAGAAATCGCGATAAACCTTGGTCAAACTGCGAGTTTCGACGGCGAAATCTTGAGCCATGCGAGGGCCCCTCTCCAGGTACGGCACGGTCGGAGATCGTTGAAAGAACGAGAGCTTGCGCCCTATACGTTCGAAACACGACAGGCGTTCGTGAAAAATCGATGATTGATTTCCCAACCCCGAACTATCCTATGGCGCGTCGTGGAAGAGGAAAACGGAGTGTGCGCGATCGCCGTGGGGAAATGATCTACTCGCCGAGCAATTCCGCCAGGCGATCGTCCTGAGCCAGAATGGTATCCACAATCGCGAAGGCTTGCTCAGCGATCGGCTTGCCAATCACGTCAGCTCTCGGCAAGGCCCGACCAACGAGCTCGCTCTTGGCGGCGGGGCGATCGTCGGGATCGATGACCATGAAGGTCGGGCCGTCGTCCATCAACCGATAGCGCAAAGCCACCATGCAACGGTCCGCAGCCGTGGTGCCGTCGCCCCACTTTCCGATGATCAGGTCGAAGTTCGGCCAGTGATCGGCAACGCGACTAACGGTCCAGTGAGCGTAATACGCGGCCACGGCTCCCTTCGGGCCATGGACCAGGCCCCACACGCAACGGCTAGTATTTCCGCAGCATGGACAAGGGCCGTGATCGTTTTGCCCGGTTGGCTCGATTTCTAGTCGCTTCATCAGCTAACACCTAGCCGTCAAATGCACGCTCATTTTGATTTACTCTAAGCAAAAATACAAGTGCGTGGGTTGGTATCAGTCGCGAATTTCTCGTTCATTCGATTTCTCGGTGGCAGCCGAGGCCGAATTTGGGTGATAATACTCTCACTGTAGGACAATCCTCCGTCACTCCCGAGAGGTTTTCGCGATGCACCGAGCAGGCTGCAACCATTCAGATCATCCGCGGATCGGTCGACGCGAACTTTTGCAAGTCGGCGGACTTAGTCTGATCGGTGCCAGCTTATACGACGTGCTGCGATTGCAATCGCAAGCGGCAACGATCTCACCCACGCGTAAAAGGGCGAAGTCCGTCATCTTCATATTTCAGTCGGGCGGTCCATCTCAGTACGAGACCTTCGACCCGAAACCCGACGCCCCGGAAGGGATCCGCGGCGAGTACGGCACGGTGCAGACACGCCTGCCGGGGATCCGTTTCTGCGAATACCTGCCGCGCCTCGCATCACGAGCCAGCAAATTTTCGATCGTCAAGACGATGCACCACGTGGCCGACCGAGCGTTTCGAAACGAGCACATTAGCTGTTCGTATCTGCTTCACACGGGCCGCACGGAAATGCCCCCGGGCGACACCAATGGCTCGATCGCGTTACCGCGCTCAGGGCGCTTCGAATGGCCGTCGATCGGTTCCATGATTTCCTACGCATCTCCCGTCGATCCGGGCGTCGGTCTACCGGCGACGATCGAGTTGCCGCGCATCAACCAGATGCGTTACCCCGGCCGCGGCGCGGGGGTGCTGGGTCCCAAGCACGAACGCTGGGGCGTCGATCTCGCGCCGCCCTGTCGATCTCCCGATCCTGCAGGCTCCTGCCCGAACTGCTTCAGCCATGACGACCCGAACGACCCTGCACGCGCCGCGGGTAAAGGGCCGAAAGCTTGGTGGGACAACAGCAGTTGTCGTAACCCCGACTTTCGGCTTCCCGATCTCGGCGTTCTCAACGTGTCGATGCCGCTTTTGAACGACCGCGTCGGCCTGCTGCAACGGATGGAGGCGATGCACCGCCAAATCGAAGGGAAAGAACAACATCGTCAATTCGAGGCCTGGGACGCACGGCGAACTCAGGCGATGCAATTGCTCGCGACGATGCAGCCCGGCCGTCACAATCCATTCGACTTGACCCACGAAGCGCCTGCGGTCCGCGATCGCTATGGCCGCGAAGAGTGGGGACAAGGCTTTCTCGTCGCCCGCCGACTGGTTGAGGCGGGCGCGCGGATGGTGCAAATCAACCTGCGCGGCTGGGATACCCACCAGAACGCATTCCGCGACCTGAAGGGGAAACTGCTCCCATCGCTCGATCGCAGCCTGAGCGGTTTGCTCGATGACCTCGAACAACGCGGATTGCTCGATAGCACTCTGGTTGTCATGTGCGGTGAGATGGGCCGTACTCCGAAAATTTCCCCGATCTCTGCCGGCGGCAAGAACGCTTCGGGCGAAATCTTCACGCCAGGCCGGCATCACTGGGGCGACATCTTCCCCTGCTTCTTCGCCGGCGGCGGCACCCACGCCGGCCAGATCATCGGCCAAAGCGACAAACAAGGCGGCCTCCCCGCCACCGAGGCCTATACGCCCGCCGACCTCGCCGCGACCATCTACCACACCCTCGGCATCGGCCCCGACGCGGAATTCCACGATCAAGAAGGCCGGCCGTACAAGATGACGCAGGGAGTGGCGATTAAGGGATTGGTGGGTTGAACGGGGACGGATGACTCGGCATCAGCGCCTCCACAAAAATTCGACCAGCGATTGAGTGCAATTCGCTCGCAGGCTCGGAGCGTGAAAACGTGAGAGATTTTCGCTTGCGAGTTGGGCGTGCGAAAACCTCATATATTGAACGGCGAGCCGTTACCCGCACCCGAAAAAACTCAACCCCCACGACCACCTATGTCCTTCCATGTCGTCGACCCGTCTGTATTCGCCGCGTTGAAAAAATTTGACACGCCGACCATCTGCAATGTCCTGGAACTCTTCGACGTTCGGCCGCGAACGGCCGGGTACATGGACGGGCGGATTCTTCCCTGCTACCCGAAGCTGCCGCCGATGGTCGGCTATGCCTGCACGGCGACGTTCCGGGCCGGCTCGCCGCCGCGCTCGGGCGACGTCTACGCCGGGCTCGGCAAGCAAGTCGAGGCAATCGCGGAGATGCCCGGGCCCTCGGTGGTCGTCTTCCAGGATATCGACGATCCCGTCACCTCCGCCACCTTCGGCGAAGTGATGTGTACCACCTACAAAGCTTTCGGCGCCGTCGGCCTCATCACCAGCGGCACCGGCCGCGATCTCGACCAGGTTGAACCGCTCGATTTCCCCTGCTTCACCAACGGCACCATCTGCTCCCACGGCTACTGCCAAATCGTCGACCTCATGACCCCGGTCCGCGTCGGCGGCGTGACGGTCTACCCCGGCGACCTCCTACACGGCGACCGCAACGGCGTGACGACAATTCCGAACGAACTCGCCACTGCCGTCGCTGATGCGTGCCCCCCATTCATGGCCGCCGAGTCCGTGGTGCTCGATTACCTGAAAGCGGGCAACGTTGATGTGAAGGGTTTCAACGATCGAAGAAACGAATGCCAGCGGTTGATCAAGGATTTGGAGAAGAAGATTTTGAAGGGGTTGGGGAGGTGAGTGGGTTTCGTCTGCAAAAATGGAGACGCACATAATGCTCTGGGTGGTTAAGCAACGAAACCTCTGGGGTGACTTCGGCACTGTCCTAATTTCTGGCAATGCACACCGAGAAACGCCGACCGGCCCGTTACTCTTGCATCGCACTGGTCCGTTCTTGCCGCCGATTTCGTTCCCGTGGATGCGGGCAGGCGGACATAGGATCGTCGTTTCAGACGAGTTCCGTCGTCAGCTTGAATCCAGTGGATCTGCCGACCTGCAATTTGGACCGGCCGTTAAGTCCAGGATTATCAAATTGACCTGGGACAAGTGGGATCTCGCTGCCGAGGGCCCGGAACAGTATCCGGATGGGGAGCCTGAGAACTATATCGAGGACAAACCCCATAATGCCCGCGCGGCCGCGGCGATGCCCAAGGCATGGGAGTTTCTGCCGCCGTTGGTGCCAATTCGTGTT
Source organism: Planctomycetota bacterium (assembly GCA_021413475.1). GTDB lineage: Bacteria > Planctomycetota > Planctomycetia > Gemmatales > Gemmataceae > JAIOQJ01. The sequence goes on from JAIOQJ010000189.1 coordinate 9,780, forward strand.
AGAGAGTTGCAAAATCCGCAGGGCGGATTCCTCGACAAATACGGTGCGTATTCCGACCAAGTCGAATTCCCTAGCCTGTTCACCGACCATGCGGAGTACGGCGAACTCATAATCAATGACGCGACGCGAAAATGGTTTGAGAGCCGGGTCGAAGAATGGGTCACGTTCTGTGACGTGGAGTTGACCAACGCCGAACCAGCGGAATAAGGTGCGAAATTTTCTTGCTTGGTTTTAAGCCCCGGATGGGGCGACGGAATGTAGCCACGGGTGGAGCGAAGTCCGCATTGCGGACGAAGCGGAACCCGTGGAAGCCAGACGCATAAGCAATTCGCCCCGCGAGGGGCGAAGGAATATTCCTCCGCCCCTCGCGGGGCGGAATGGGTGAGCGATTTTCATCCACGGGTTCCGCTTCGCTCCACCCGTGGCTACATTCCGTCGCTCCTTGAGATCGCAATTCACCGGACCGACGAGGGCATCAGCGTCTCCGTGCCGGCGTTGCCCGGTTGCTGGTCGGAAGGCGATACCGAGGAGGAGGCACTGGCCAACATCCAGGACGCGATTCGTGAGTATCTGGCTGCACGAGAGGATGCCTAGAAGGTCGTGGAGATCCAGCATGTGGAAATGGTTGTGGAGCAAATTACGCGGTGGTGCTTGCGGCGGTCATTCGAGAGCTTCACGGTGGCGAAAGAAGCACGAGATGATCACCTACGACGACGCGAAGCGACTAGTCACTGAGCAATACTCCCGCTTTCTGCAAGAACTCGGGGTGGAACTCAAATTCGATGAAAGCGAAACGCTCGAGTACGTTTGGGGTTGGCGTCTCTCGTATGCCGCCAGCGATCCCACTCGAATTCCCGAAAATCACTGGCTCGGCCGAAGGACGCATGGTGTAGTCGTAGACCGAAGCACCGGCAAAATCGAAACGGTGACCTCTGCCGGCACGAACGGGGCCATCATGCAATTACTTGAGAGCCGCCCGCCGGAATTGCGTGACGGGCTGATAGAGGTCAACAAGGTACCCAATTCTGGGCTCAAGCGATGTTGGATTTCTGCTGATGCATTCAAACCCCTCGGTGAGAGTCCGGAACCAGAAGGCGAATGAATTTAGTCGCGGTTTTCAGAACACCGTGAAGCCTCCGGAACAATCACCGTCGGGCCTCGAAGACTCGACCCGACCTACGAGGGAAAGGATCATCCCATGAATTATGAGATCGCAATTCACCGGACCGACGAGGGCATCAGCGTCTCCGTGCCGGCGTTGCCCGGTTGCTGGTCGGAAGGTGACACCGAGGAAGAAGCGCTGGCCAATATCCACGACGCCATTCGTGAATATCTGGCTGCACGAGAAGATGCCTAAAAAGATGCGGAGATCCAGAATGTGGAAGTGGCTGTGGAGCAAATGGTGGGGTGGTGCACGCAGCGGTCGTCCAAGAACTTCACAGTGGCGAAAGAGGCACGACATCATCTCCTACATCGAAGCGAAACAACTGGTCATCGAGCGATACGCGCTCTCCCTGCAAGAACTCGAGGTGGAGCTAGGTTTTGATGAAAGCGAAACGGTCGAGTACGAGTGGGGCTGGAGGCTCTCGTATGCCGCCAGTGATCCCACTCGAGTTCCCGAAAATCACTGGCTTGGCCGAAGGACGCATTATGTGGTAGTAGACCGAAACACTGGCAACATAGAGAGTGTGACCTCTGCCGGCACGAACGGGGCCATCATGCGATTACTTGAGCGACGCCCGCCAGAACTGCGTGACGGGCTAATCGAGGTCAACAAGGTTCCTGGACTGGCGCGATGTTGGATTTCTAATGATGCATTCAAACCCCTTGGTGAGAGCCCAGACGCGGAGCCGGAGGGCGAGTGAGTTGACTATTTCCCAAACACATTAGACTTGATTGACCCCAAGTCTTCGCCCCGAATGGGGCGGCGGAATGTAGCCACGGGTGGAGCGAAGCCCGCCTTGGCGGGCGCAGCGCAACCCGTGGAAGCCGGACCTGTATGCATTTCGCCCCGCGAGGGGCGAAGGAATATTCCTCCGCCCCTCACGGGGCGGAATGGGTGAGCAATTTTCATCCACGGGTTCCGCTTCGCTTCACCCGTGGCTACATTCCGTCGCTCCTCCGGAGCTAACTGCA
>JAIOQJ010000190.1 GCA_021413475.1 Planctomycetota bacterium
ACTGGCCGATGACTCGAATAAACCCGCGCACGGCACGCACCCAGGGTGCCCGGCTTTCGTCGATCAATTGTTCCAATGGCGTCGGCTCACGGTGTGGAAACCAGCGAGGCATTCCCCAGATCAGCACCGCCACGCAGAGAAAGGAGAGTTGAAATCCCGCCGTGAACAAATCGGTTGGATTCAGTGCCAGCACCACCAACCAGGCGAACGCGAAGGTGTTGGCCGGGAGGGCGGGCCGGCGGAAAATAATACCGGCACAAAAAATTCCGACCATCACCGCCGCCCGCATCGCCGACGGCCGACCGCCGGTGAGCAACGCGTACGCCAGCATGAACCCGGCAACAAAGAAGGCCGCCCGTCGATTGCGCATGCCCATCAGCCGAAAAAGAAACCACAGAAAAGCTCCGAGTACGACCAAATGCTGCCCCGAGATCGCCAAGACGTGAATGACGCCGGTGCGAATGTACTTTTCCCAATCCTCGCTCGTCATCGCCGAACCATCGCCTAGCAGCAACGCCGCCGCGATGCCGGAGACGGAAGGGGGTAACGCTTCCTGCAACGCACGCTGGCCCCAGCCTCGGAGCACCGCCAGCCAGCCGAAAAAGGAACTGCTCCAACCTTCCTTCAAACGGACCACGGGATCGGCACTTTTACGAACGTGAAACTCCGCCCGAATCCGGCGATCGAGCAACCGCTCACCGTAACTCGATTCCCCCGGATTCAACGGCGGTGACGGCTTCGACAGCCAACCCGCCGCCTCGATCTCGTCGCCCAAGTGCAGGCCGTCGAGCTTCCCCTCGACACGCATCTGCACTTTGCCAGAAGAAGGCACCCAACCGCCCGCTTGCTCGATTTCCGTGACTTCGACGACGGCAACGGTCGGCTCGATCCGCGGCAATGAGACGAGCGGATCGTCCTTGCGATAGTGCCGGACGATCGGTTCCTCGACCAGCATGCCGCGCAACCGAAAAATCGCCGGCTCTTCCTTGGCAAACGCCCCGATTTCGTTGGCCGGATAAAGATGCCGAGCGGCATGGTGATACCCCGCCGCCAACCCGGCCCACGCCGCCCAAAGGTAGAGATAGCTCAACAACTCCCGCTGTCGCCGCCGGCAAATGACCCAGGCGATCAGGCAGAGAAGTGTCGCACCAAGGCTAAAGGGAATGGGCACGATGAGATAGCGATCGGCGACGAGACCAACGGTCGCCGCGGCCGCGATTGGCAAGAGCGGGGCGTAAGCGATCGCCTGGAGAAAGAGGAGGGGCTGGGACAAGGGCGGTCTCCCGTGAAGCCGCGACGCGAAGTCATCGGAGCGGAGTGCTGTTGTGATCCACGACGTTTATGTTAGGAGAGCGGCAGCCTTGCGGGCGAAAAAGTACTCCGCTCCAAAGACTCCGCGTCGCGGCTACACGAGGAATTGCACTTACTTCTTCATCGGCGCGATTTGATCGAACCATTTCTGCCAGTATTCCCGCTTGCGGACATCCGAAGAACCATCGAATTCCGTGTCCGGTAACTGGAGGAAGACCGTTCGCATTTGCGTGAGCGAATCGAGGGCCTTTTCCGGCTTCTGCAAATAATACTGGTAACATCGCCACATCGAGCGCAGGGCTTCGAGTTGCACCACGGTGCCCGCGTAACGCTGGGAAAGCGTGTCGTAGCGTTGCACGCAATCGTCGTAATCGCCCGAGAAGAACGAACAATCGGCCGCGGCGAGCGACGCCTTCCGCAGCAATTCGGCATCCGCGAGCGACAGCTTGGGGTTGGTCATTCCCCTCAAGAGCATCGTCTCGACCATCCGGAACGGTTCGATCGCCTTCTTGAGCCATTCCATGTATTGCTTGTAACTGCTCTCGTATTGAATCTCCGCCTCGCGCCGGCGTTCTTCGGGGGCGGCCGCATCCTCGATGATTTTCTTGGCGGTCTTGCACTTATCGGCTTCTTGGCCGGCGATGAACCAGTAGCACTGGCCGAGTTGAAAGCGCGCGAGCGGCGCCCGTGTGCTTTCCGGGTATGTGTCGAGCAAAGAGCGGAAGCGAACCTCCGCCTTGAGAAATTCCTTTTGCTGATAGTTGGCGTCGGCGACGAAAAACAGGGCGCTCTCGTGCAAATCCTTGTCGCGAGAAAACTCCGGGTCGCTGAGCACTTTTTCGAGATCCGCGACAGCCTTGGCGAGCGTCTTCGGGTCGCTGCTCTTGAGCAGCACCTCCGCCAGACGAATCCGGTTGCGGATCAGTGTGGGCGAAGGAGATGGGTTCTGTTCGGCAGCCTGCACACCGTTTTGAAAGCAAATTCGGGCCTGATCGCGATTGCCGAGCGCCAGGTAGACTTCACCCTTCTTCAGCCAGTACTCCGCCATCCTTGCTTGCGGAAAGTCCGGGACCTTCAAGCCGAGTTCGTCGAGCACTTTCAATGCATCTTCCTGATCGCCGGCTTTCAGATACAGGTCGGCCGCCTTGTAGAGCGGCTCACCCTTTTCGATCGATGTTTTCTTGAGGCCAGCTACCGCATGCCATTGCTTGGCCGACTCGCGGAGACGCTTCGTGCCATCGTCGACAAAACGCGGCCGATCTTCGGTATCGACCATCGGAGCGCGATCGAGCAATGCCTGGCCCCACGCCTGCAACGCTTCTGCCGCCAGTTCGCGATCACGGCCATCGAGGGCGACCCGGGCGTATGCCTTCGAAACACGAAGCGAGAGATCGAACGCGTGAGCCGTGCGGAATTTGACGGCGGCGTCCTCACAAAGAGAACGCACATCGGCAAGCGGATAGAGTGGGCTATCGTAGCCGTCGGCGATTGAATTCAGCGACGTCTCAAGTGTCTTCAGACCCACTTCGCTCTTTGCCGGGTCGTTGAGTTGCCATTCCGCGATGCGGAACGATGCGGCCTGAGCCTCGGGGCCGCTCCCCTTGCGGATCACCTCCAGCACGGCCTGAGCTTCGGTCCGGCGGTTGGCCTTGTGGTAGGAGTCGGCCAGGAGGTACTGAACATTCGCCCGTTGGGCCGCTGTGATTCCCCGGACGTCGCGGGCTTGCTCCAGGCAACGAATCGCCTGCGAATAGTCCTCTTCCGCCAGATAATTTTTCGCCAGGAGCATACGGGCCGAGATCAACAGTTCGGAGGGCGAGTCGGGTCCGATCCGTTCGAGGACCTTACGGGCCTCTTCCGGCTCGGCGAGTTGGGTATGGATTTCGCCGAGTTGCAATCGCGCGAAATTCAGTTGCCGATACTGAGACTCGGATCGTCCGGGCAGAACATGTGCCAGGTAATCCTTCAGGTAGTCACGGGCCATGCGAATATCGGGGGGATCGAGCTTGAGGTGAAGCTCCGCGAGCAATCGGTTCGCCTCGCTGGGGTCGTCGCCACAGGCGAGAGTCGCGGCCAGGGCGTCGATGACCTTGCCGGTCGATTCGCCGGTGCGAGCCCAGGTCTTGGCAAGTCGATGGCGATGCCGAAGCTTGTCGCCGGCGTCGACGCCATACTCCTCAGCGGTCTCCAAGAGCTTTCGCGCGGCTTTCCACTGTTCCGCCGCTTCTTCGGGAACGCCATTCGCCTCCGCCACGACGACGAGCGCGCTGCCGATGATGTACGGCGATTGTCGCTCGAGTTGCGGCGGCGGCTGCATACCGTGTACTTTGCGAAGTAGATTCTGCACCTGGGCAACGTCGGTGGGAACTTTCTCGAGGAGTTGGCGAAGTGCCTGGAGGTCGCGTTCGTAGCGCTGGGCCGGCGACGGCTGCCAGTACGACCGGCCGTGCCAGACGGCAACGAGGGCGAGAATCCCCACGATAAAGGTGGGAATCTGCCAGAGGTTTCGAGATGGAGAGGCCGTATCCATGGCCATGAACGCATCCAGGCGAAGCGGGTCGTGTATCGATCAGGACGCGAGTTTACGCCGAAAGCGGAAGATGCGTCAAGGCGAAGTGCGGCGGATCTGGCGAGCCGGCTCGCCCAAGGTTCACTTGGGAGACACCGTCTCAACCAAACCGACAATTGCCCCTTTACCCGAACCGCCCAATACCAGCATCTGATTCTTGCCGAACGGAATGACCCGATGCACAATCCGGGGGGTTTTCACGCTTGCCACGTTTTCCCAGCTTCCCTTGTCGGTGAGCCGATAGACTTTGCCGTCGGCCGGGTTGACGTAGAGTTTGCCATCCAAAACGCACGCGGCAGGAGAGAAGCCGTTCATCGCGTCGCCGGGTAATTCGGTGCCCTTGCTCCAGGATTTTTTCACCGGGTCATAGACATTCACGGTTTTCTCCGTGCCGCCCTCCGAAGTGAGGCCGCCGATTACATAAACCCTCCCGTCGTAGGCGGCCATCGTCAGCGCTCGCCGTTTGAACGGTTGCTCGAACGCTTCCCACTTAAGTGGCTCCTTCGCGAGATCGAGAACCAAGGCCTTGTCGAGCCAATCGGATTCCTTGCCGGCCCCGTTCATTTTCCAACCGCCAGCCACGAAGATCTTGTCACC
>JAIOQJ010000131.1 GCA_021413475.1 Planctomycetota bacterium
AGGCTGGCAGGAATCTCCAGATATTCAGGGCAAATGAGGTGCCAATCGACAGGTCCAGGTTGGAAACCGGGTTTATCTTGGATTCGAGATTAACCGATCCAACATTTCGCGAATCTTCTCGGGATCGGCCGGCTTGGCGATGTGGAAATCAATCCCCTCTTCGGATCCGGCAATGCGATCGAGCGGTTGAGTCCTGCCGGTCACCGCAATGATGGGCATTTGCGTGCCGTATTGATCGCGCAACTGCCGAGCCACTTCGTAACCGTTAACGATTGGCAAGCCGATGTCGAGCACAACCGCATCGGGTCGTTTCACGGCAGCGTCCCGCATGGCTTTTTCACCGTCGTGGGCGACTTGGGTGACATAGCCCCAGCTTTCGAGCAGAACGGCGAAGGTCCGAGCCGTATCGGGGTCGTCTTCAACAATCAGGACATGGGGCTTTCGCGTTTCATGTTCGCTCATGGTGAACTCTCCGATGGCATTGTGATGTGCCAGCGTGCCGACAGGCCCGCTCGCCAGAAAATCGAGCCCGAGTCATGCGTATTCAGCTTCCAGTTGCTTCGAGTGTGCAGCCAGCCGCTCGATTTCGCGAAGATGGGTTCGCGATTGCGGCAGGAGATGGTAGCTGATCACTTCAACGCACTCTTCGCCGAGTGATTCATCGCGGGTCGCCTGGAAGTAATCCTCGACGGTCTCGCGTTCTCGTTCTTCAAGAACGCTCAACGCTGTGAAGGGTGTTAACGGATCAGCGAATGATTGGTCGAAACGAGAGAATGACAGGGTTGTTTCCAGGAAATCATCCGGCTGAGCCTCATCCAGAAGCACGCGCAGAATCTCCGCGGCCTGGCAATGTTCATCGCAAATCGAACGCAAGAGAGAAGCGGCCGGCCGACTTTGGCGGAAGGTCATAGCCGTTTTGTAACATTCGATGATGTCGTACTCGGTGCGCAAAAGGATTGCCAAGATTTCGGCCCGGTCTTCAAGAATCTTGTCCATGATTGACCTCAATGCAAGAATGGAAATGGGCAACGCCCTCCAGTGCAATTGGGATACCAAAAAGTGGAATTCATCGAAATCGAGCAAAATTAAGCGGTCGCCGGAGACCTCAATGTAACCGGTGCGCCGCCATCAAAATCGCCGTTGTGAATAATCGCTTCATGAAACATTCCCCTCGATGAATGGAACTCGATTGAACTCGCGGAAAGCGAGGCCAACGCAGGCTCCGAAGAATGTTGAATGGAACGGTCGGAATATCGGTAGGAGAGGCCAAATGTCGTGCCGACTTTTACCCACTCATTCTTGTCCGGGCTCGGGTGCTCCATTGCCGCTCCACGTTTCACTTGGCATTTCGCCGGCGAGCAGGAACACTTGTACGACGGTGCCGGTGGTGAACGCCTGCACGACGGTGCCGGTTTTCGGTTCGACTTCCGCGGTCGCTTCGCGCACCTCGATTCCAGTGATCTTCTTGATTTCCTCGCGAAGCGATGTGGCGGCGCTCGTGAACAGTTGGCGGTGAAAATCCTGAACCTGGATCGCTCCGGCGGGACTTTTCGCCAGGGCGATCTCGGCAGGCGACAAGGCTCCGTGCAGGGTGATCATCAATGTGTTGTCGCTCATGACCACGGTCACGGATTTGGGCGTGATTCCCGTGCGATTCTTCTCGAAGGCAATGGATGCCTTCGCGATCTGTTGCGCCATACTCATGTTGGATTGGATCATTTTCTCGTTCCTCGTGGCATTCGTCGTGTCGATCTTTGCCAATAAAAAAAGCCGATGTGTCCAAAAACCCCCTGGTTCTCGAACACATCGGCTTACTCGTCAACGAGCCATCCTACTAGTATCTAGTAGGAGTGCTCATCATCTAGTCATCCAACGATGTTAAATAAATTACTGGCGTGAAGGAAGCAGACAAATATCTTCACCCACTTATTGTATCGGCAGAAACCCCAAATGCAAGAACGAGCGATCATTCGCCAGGCTTCGCATTTCAATCGATCACGATGCCAGTGGGCCAATCGTTTTGAACAAGTCGAGCAATACTTCCAGATCCACGGGCTTGACATAATAGTGGTCAAACCCCGTCTCGCTCTGCCGATGGCGATCTGCTTCACTAGGCGTGTAACCAGTCAGGGCACAGAGGACCACGTCTTTGAATTCCGGTCTTTCACGCAGATGCTTCGCAACCTGATAGCCATCCATTCCCGGCAAGCCGATGTCCAACAGGACCACGTCCGGTCGAGAAATTGAGGCCATCTCCAGTGCCGTCGGGCCGGTGCGCGCCACTTGGACGTCGTGACCGTACAGGCGTAATAACATACTCAAGCTGTCCGCCGCATCGACGTTGTCTTCCACCACCAACACGCGCAGAGACCGCCCTGAACGGCGGCCCGGTTCCAGAATGGTTTTGACTGCACGCCCTGCCGAATTTGCCAACAGAGGCAACTTGATGGTGAATTCGCAGCCTTTCCCCAACCCGCCACTGGCCGCCTGCAAACGTCCTTCGTGCATCTCCACCAGATTACGCGCGAGCGCGAGCCCGATCCCCAATCCGCCATAAGTCCGACCGAGAGAACCATCGATTTGCGTGAACAACTCGAAGACGTGGGGAAGAAGTTCCGCGGAGATACCGACTCCATTATCCCGCACCCGTATCACTGCCTCTTCTCCTTCGCAACTGACGGTCAAGCGAATAAGTCCCCCCGCATCGGTATACTTCGCCGCGTTGTTGAGCAAGTTGACCACGACCTGTTCCATTCGCGCCGGATCAGCTTCCACCCAGATGGGCGTGGTGGGAAGCAAGCGATAACGAGAATTCATGTTTACGGCATTCCATGAACGGGCGGGCTGTCTCCGCGGCGTGGTTGACAACCACACGCAATTCAACTTGCTCTTTGGTTAGCCGCAATTTTCCTTTGGTGATCCGAGTGATATCCAAAAGGTCGTCGACCAGGCGCACCATCTGGCCCACTTGGCGTTCGATAATGTTCCCAGCTTGCTCAATAATCGGGTCGCTCGTTTTCATCTGCCGAAGAATATTCAACGCGTTGACAATGGGCGACAGGGGGCTTCGAAGTTCATGGGAAAGCAAGGCCATGAATTCTTCCTTGTTCCGATTTGCCTCGGCGAGACCATCCGCGCGTTTTCGCTGGGCCAGCACCGCCTCGCTTTCGGTGAGGTCGTGCATCACTCGAGCGAAGGACCTTGTTTGCTTGCTATCGTTGAGTAGCGGCGTCATGATCGACTGGCACCAAAACCGCGTCCCGTCTTTGCGCATTTGCCAGCAAATGCTATCCGACCGCCCCTCATCCGCTGCCGTCTTCATTTCATGTTCGGGTTGGCCGCTACGGATATCCTCAGGCGAAAAAAATCGCGAGAAATGCTGCCCCATGATTTCGTCGGCCCGATAGCCGAACAGTCGTTCCGCGCCTGGGTTCCAGCAAACCAATTTTCCTCCGGGTTCGATCAGGAAAACGGCATACTCTTTCGCATCCGTCGCCAGAAGATCGAATCTCTCGTCCCTTTCCTGGGATGAGAGCAAGGTTGAATTGACTGAGGTCATGGTTCCACTTTCTTGCATATTCTCGTCGAAATCTCGATCACGCGACGGATCGCGCCGCCGTGCGCTCGATCGCATGGAATCGAACTTGCCTCATTGGTTTGGATGGATGGTTACAAACCGAGGTAAACGAAAAAAGCCGACGCGGCGGAACACCCCAAAAGGTATTCGACCTCGCCGGCTTACTCGACGACCAGCCGTCCAGCCAGGCTGAAATGCTCTTCATCTAGTCATCCAACAACAAGATTCGACTCCCTTACTCATAGTCATTGCAGCACCTAAAGCGAATGTATTCTTGCTTATTCGATGGGGATGCGTAGCCTAATTCGTGAATCTCTGAGCGGCCCGCGAGCCCGCATCCTCGTTGCATGCAGGGTCTTGCGGGTTCGGGAAAAATATGAAAAATCGTGCACGCCGGAGGTTCATGTGAGAACTCAAGGAGAAATCGAAGCCGCCGTTTGCGAGGGAATCAGCCGCTTCCAACAGGAATATATGGGCCGGGGCCCGAAGGATATACGCGCCCATTTGATCGGCGATCTTCTCGTGGTCCGCCTCAAAGGCGTGTTGACCGCGGCCGAACAGCAACTGGTGAGATCACTTCCAATCGATAAGGGACGGGATTTGCTGAAGCAAGTGCGGACCCAACTGGTTGAGACAGCACGCAAACTAATGGAATCCACGGTCCAAGAAGCCACCGGCGTCAACGTGGTGAGCTTGCACCACGATATCAGTACCGTCACCGGAGAAGAGGTCGTGCTCTTCACCTTGACGGAGACACCTTCATTCCGTGATTCAAAAAAGAAATAGGCAATTTGCAATCACCTTCGGGAAGGGCATGTCACCAGAGCCAATGTCCACGTCGGCTTCTTAGAGGCAGTTTAGTGCGGGATCGTAATCATCAATCCTGAGGGGCGCTCAAGCACCGCCTGAGATAGGCAACTTCACGATGAATTCGCTTCCGCTACCTGCCCCGTTGCTATGAGCGTCGACGGTGCCTCCATGCAATTCAACTAACCCACGGACGAGCGACAAGCCGATACCGAGTCCTCCTTGCGCATGGTCGCGAGAATGGTCGACCTGGGCAAACATGTCGAAAATGTGAGGCAGCAAGTCGCTTGGAATCCCAATGCCAGTATCCTTGACCCGCAATACGACATGGGAACCCTGCAGCGACGCTGTTAGCTCAATTTCCCCCCCCGGTTCGGTGTATTTCGCTGCATTATTGAGAAGATTAATCAGAATTTGGGTCAAGCGAGTGGAATCAGCGGTCAGGCAGATTGGCTCATCGGGCAAGCGGACTGTTAGAACGTGATTTCGTGCATCGATGAGCGGTTGGCTCCCTTCAATGGCCACGGCAACGGCGTCGTCCAAACAAATTCTTTCCATCTTCAGAGCGATTTTCCCTCGCGTGATTCGGGAAATATCGAGCAAATCGTCGATTAACCGAACCATGTGGGAGACTTGCCGCTGCATCATGGATCGGCAACGTTCGATGGTGTCGGGAGTCATCGCTCCCAAACGCATGATTTCGAGGGCATTGCGGATCGGGGCCAGGGGGTTTCGCAACTCATGGGCCAGGGTGGCGAGAAATTCGTCCTTTCTTTGAACGATTTCCCGCAATGCCTTCTCCGCCCGTTCGCGTTCGCGAATTTCGCCTTGCAAGATTTCATTGATGCGGGCGAGTTCGGCCGTTCGTTCTTGAACACGCTTGTCGAGCTGGTCTTCACTCTGTTTTTTCTGGATGGCATAGCGAATGGAGCGTTCTAGAAGTGTGGAATCAAGGTTTCCTTTCTCGAGATAGTCAGCCGCGCCCGCGCGCATGGCGGCAAAATCGAGTTCGCGTTTTCCTTGACCGGTTAGCAAGATCAACGGAGCGGAGCAATTCCGCTTCACGGATTCTTCGATAATTTCTAGGCCGGTTCGGCGACCGAGAAGGAAATCGATGATATAGACATCGTGATCGCCCCGGCAAATGGAGTCGAGGGCAGCGTCCGCATCCGGTTCCCACTCGATTTGAAACTGCGCGCCCGGAACTCCCTCAAGCAATTCGCGAGTGAGAATGTAATCATCTTCGTCGTCATCGATGAGTAGAACGCGAACGGTGCGTTCAGGGGTCGATGGTGCCTGTTCGGCCATTAGGCAGCTCCACGATCTCCAACCAATACTTCCCCAAAACGCGAACGACTTCCAGCAAAGCGGAAAAGGTGACGGGCTTCGTGATGTACGAAGCAACGGAGAGGTTATAGCCTCGCAAAATATCTTCCTCGGACTTGGACGTGGTCAGGATAACGATTCGCAGGGTTTTCAGGTGAGGGTCGGCCTTGATCTCCTTGAGCACTTCCCAGCCATCCTTGCGCGGCATGTTCAGATCGAGAAGCAAGAGCCCAGGCCGGGGGGAACTCGCGGGATCGGAATATTTGCCGCGTCGAAACAAATAGTCCATCAACTCGACGCCATCTTCAACGCAACGAAGGTCGTTGACCAGGTGGCTCTCCGCGAAGGCCTCTTTGGTCATCTGCCGATCGTCGGCATCATCATCCGCCATCAGGATGGTAATCGGCCGCGTTTGTTGTCCCATGAGTCTCACCAACTTCCGATCTCTGGCCCTCGCGAAATTCCACATGTGAATTGTAGGGAATCCTCGTTGCACCTGCTTCACGTTCCATTCGCGATCATTTGGTCGATTAGATGCATGTGCATCCGCGATCGCTGCAGAAAGTCGCGATCGAGCACGCGAAGACTCTCTTCGGGTAGTTCCACGTTGGCCAAGGCTTCCGCATAGGCTTTCACCGCCTGTTCTTCACCGCGCCGAAGGGCCGGCAGGATTGTTTCGGCATGGAGCAGCATCGACGTGTCGTTAACGGCCGCGGTGAAATATCCCCAAGGCCCCGACCCAATGGTTGGCTCCCCGCCTTGCTCGATGACCTGCGAATGCAACGTCACGGACGCATCAATGTGATCGTTCAGGATCCGGCGAAGCGTCGCCTCTTGCGTTTCACCCGCGAAACGCGTGACGGCATCTTCGTAGACATCGACCGCGTAAAGTTCGCCTCGCAACAGCGAATTGAGCAAATCAATTCTGTATTCCAATTGCATGACCATCTTGTTTCTCCACAAATGAGGAACTGGAAAAACGGGGATGGGGCGCTCAAACACACTAATCTGCATTTGCGATGCCAATAGCCGCGGAAGGGTTCATTTGGCCGAGTTTGGTGCCTCAGCGCAGAAAGAAATGCTATTTTCGAGCCTCGGCGATTTAATTAAGCAGACTACTTCCCATTTCGCAGAATCGCTTTGCCCATCCGCCGACGCCCGAAGCGCGGCATGATTATTGCATTAGTTGTACCGCCCCTTCGACCATTCATGGAGAGTCCGTTTATGCCAGCGACGCCATGGAGTATTAGTCTCAATCAGACCGATTCAACTTCCTTCATCCTCACCACGATGCTCGGCTTGATATCGCTGATTGGCCTCACTCTCTATCTCGGCTGGCTGGGCGCATTGTTGGGGTGGGCAGGGCGGCTTATCGAAACCAGCATTTATCGTGGTTTTCGTGTTTGGGAGCGTATCCTGTCGTGGACGCGGTGGCCCGGCTATCTTGTCCTGGTCGGCGGGTTGCTAGCATTCGGCATTTATTCAATCGGTGCGGGGCGGGAATGGTTGGGGCTACTCATCGCGATCATCCTTTTGACAGCCGGCGTGGCTGCCTGTCTGGCATTCATGCAGATCTCCATCGAACGCTACGAAGTCGCTCGTGGTTATAAAACGGTTCAGAATCCCGTCAAAGGCCAAGAACTCGCCCATCATGTCGTGCGTTACGGCGATCGCTTGGGACCGGTCATGCTCGGAATCTCGGCTGTTGCCGTCATCCTGGGCTTCACGCTGCTGAATCAGGCCCTCTATGAGACTCTGGGCGGATCTTGGTACATCATTCGCGAACCGGATTCCAAGCCGCGCTACCTCGATTTCCTCGCCTTCGTGCTGATCAATTTGCTTCGCCTGGTCGACGTGCTTGACCTGGTGCGGACTTCCCACTTCCTAAACGTGAGTTTCGTCCG
>JAIOQJ010000132.1 GCA_021413475.1 Planctomycetota bacterium
GATCTACTCTTCGATGCCTTTGGGCAAATTCGTTTTTCACCGGAATGGGCCAAGGAACTGACGAAAATTCAGAAGTGGCTGCAACGCGAAGAACGCCGCGCCGCGTGAGTCTCACTTGACAGATCCCCACTGCCCCGGCTATGGACGCCGGGAACTTGAGAAGAAATTCTTACGAGACGAGGGGGAACTAAACGTGTGTAAACGAATACTGTTGAGCGTCTGCTCGATCCTGCTGGTTTGTCTTTCGTCGGGTTGCTGCCGGATGTGGGATCGCTGGTGCTCGCCGAGCAATAACAACTGCCATAACCCCTGTTATGCCCCGCCGCCGTCAAACAACGGTTGCTGCCCGACTTCGCATTACCAGGATCAACCAAACTACCCGCGTGCGAACCCGTGTAATTGACACGGCCCAAATCCATTAGAAGCTGGATGAAGGAACGCAGATCGAAGAAGAAGATTGGCCTGTTCCGGTCGAGTACATCCACGCGTAGTTCAGTTCGCGAATGAGCACTTCGCAACTTTCCCACCGGCTTTCGGGTCGCACATCCAGGGCTCGTTCGAGAAGGCGGCGTTCGGATCGCGAGACCAGGCTGAGATCCGCGGCGGGACGGTTATAACTATACTTACGGCGAAAACCGTCAGGCGGCGGCGGGAAGGGAAAACTGCCCGTCCGCAAATAGTAGTAAGAAACCGCCAAACTGTACTGGTCGCTTCGCTCCGACAAGATGCCGCGGTGGATCTCTGGGGCGGCGAAATCGAGCGTACCGCATTTCGAATAAGGCGTGTTCATCATCACGGTCGGGGCTGACAGTCCAAAATCGGCCAATTTCACTGTCTCGCCCATGATTAAGATGTTGCTCGGCTTGATGTCGCAATGTTGAAAGCCAACTTTGCGGCCTTCAAACAAGTGCCGCCGGGCGTTCATAAAATCAAGTCCCGAGGCAGCCTGAGCCAGATACGGGAACAGAATTTCCGGTGGCAGTGGCGTGTGAAACTCGGTCTGGTACGCATCGAGCAAATCGAGCAAACTGGCTTCGGCCAACTCCATTGCGATGACGATGTAACCCGGCATCGACCAAACTCGCTCCATCCTCAGCAAATTCGGATGATTGATCTGTTGCAAGGCCTGAAGCGACTTAACTTCTTTGATCGTCGTGGTCGTTTTATCGCTGGAGATGAACTTCAAGGCAATCGGCTGGTTCCGCTCGTTTCGTGCTTCCCACACTTCCGCGAAGCCGCCGCGTCCCCGGATCTGAACAAGCTTCAGTCCCGGGAAGGGCTCCGAACCGACTTCGAGGTTCAAGCGATTTTGCACGGCGATCCTCTCAAGGGATCGCGAAGAACAGGAGAGGTCTGGTCAGGGTTGACGCAATTCTCCCTGCTCGCCGCGTTAGGGACGTCACGGAGTTCAGCCAAAAAGGGCACGCATTCGCTCAATTGCCCAAATGATGCGAACTTTCTGAGTTCTCAATTTGGCCGGCCCGCGAAGAAAGCCTCCACGTTCTGCTAAAAGGTATGTAGCACACAAAACGGCACCTTCGGCGAAGCAAGACGGGTTCCACCCCAAAAATCGTCCGAATGAGGCCACAGCGGAATCTGGATGGCGGCATCGGTTCAAAGGCGGTAGGATAATTTCATTGGATCGATTATTCCGATTCGTCAATTGATGCGTTCCAGGAGACGACGTCATGGAAAAGTTGGCGCGATGTTCGACACTTGCGGCTGTTCTGCTTGCCGCGGCACTCTCAACTCTGGCAAACGCCGAAGAAAACGACCCTTATCGCGAAAAAGCCCTTCGGCTCAACGACATCACGGGCACCGGGCCGCTCGAAGGTCAATTGCGATTGCTGGTTAAAGACGAAGCCGGCTCCAAAAAACTCGTCGAAGCCGCGATCACGATGGCCAAGGACAAACCGCAGCCGTTCAATTACACGGCCTGCTTCCTTTTGGCACGCGCAGCTCACTCGGGTAAGAATTTCGATGGCGCTCAGGCCTTTTACAAGCTCGCCAGCGAGCAGGCCTTCAAGGTGCAAAGTGCCGCCAAAATTATCCAGGTTTACGACGGGTTAATCGACGTCTTCTACGAAAACAAGAAATTTGACGATGCGATCAAGGCCTGCAAGGAGTTCCTGGAGATCGACAACCCCGATCGCACCAGCCCAATCAATCGCGTCAAGCCGTTCGTGATGGAACGGATGATTCAATCGCTGGGCAAGAAGGGAAAGCTAGACGATGCCGTGAAACTAACCAACGAACTGATCGAAGCGGACGGCGATGGTTGGTACTTCGTGCGACTAAAAGCGGAAATCTACCGCGATGCCGGCAAACTCGATGATTCCATCAAGTCATACGAGGAGGCCATCGAACGCCTGGGCAAACTCAAGGATGTCGAAGAAGAACGGCGCGATCGCTTCGCTCGCGGGCTTCGCTATGCCCTCAGCGGTGTCTATGTCGAACAGAAGAAGATTGAAAAGGCGGCCGAGCAGCTTCAAGCACTCCTCAAGAAGGACCCGGACAACCCGACCTTCAACAACGATCTTGGCTTCATCTGGGACGAACATGATCTGCACCTAGACGAATCCGAGAAACTGATCCGCAAGGCCATCGAGGATGAACGCAAGCTCCGCAAAAAACTCCCC
>JAIOQJ010000133.1 GCA_021413475.1 Planctomycetota bacterium
CTTGGCGAGCCGGCTCCCCTTAGGGGCCGGACTCTTTATTTCAATAAGCGAGCGGGGCCAGTGATGGTCCCGGTGAGTTCATCACCAGGGCATCACTGGCCCCGCTCGCTGTCACTGTAGTCCCTTGTCAGTTTCCCGCGACGTGAACGCCAGGACCTTTCGAAATCCGGTTCGCGTGGCTGGGAATTTCCATTCCGAGCGTGTAGAGCAGGAACGTCAGCCGTTGAGCCAGGCAGCGTTGCTCGATCATCTTGAGCTCGTCCTTCGTCTCGGAGTTGTTGAGCTTGTCGAGAATCGCCCGGGCGTGCTCGGGAACGGTCGGTGCGCGGCGGAGGGCTTCACGCATCGGTACGATCACGGCATCTTGTTGATGCTCGATTGCCATCTCGACGGCGTTCAACAATTCTTGCGACACTTCCTCACGGATGATTGCCTCACGAAGGCGAATGCCAACCGGGTGTTCCCACGGTTGAACTGGCCGTTCGCGCGGCACATTCGGCATGGGTGGCCGCACTGGAATGGTCTCGGCAATGGCGTCAACCGTATCGCCTTCTTTCGGAGCGGGAACGCGTGCGAAGGAGATCGCCACATCTTCATCGTCGTGATTCGGTCCCTTCACCTTGGTCGGCGTCCAAGTCGGCCGCCAGCCGCTCAGATTGACGACGATCAAGCCAAAGATTCCAACCGCTATCAAGGCCACCGAGACGGGGAACGGCCAGAGGTTGAACATGGGAGGCCGCCAGCTGAAGCGAGCCTTGATCGGCTTGCCCTCGGCCAATGAACCAACGGTTTCCGGTGGGGCCTGGACTTCGAGGTCCACCAAGGCCATTCCCGGTTCACGCGTGAGCGAAGTCGCTTGCAGGAACTTGCCGGGGAAACGCTGTTCCACCGTGTTCGCGGTCTCTTCGAGTTCAATCGTCACGTTACCGGCATCGCGAAGGGCGGCAACTTGTTCTTCGGGCAACCGGAAACGGAACCGCATGGAATCTTGCCGGCTAAGAACGAGAACCGGACCGTGGTTCAAGCCCGGCGACGAGTGGCGATAAACCACTTGGCCGTCATATGGGGCCTTGATTTCGATCTTGTTCTGCTTCGCTTGCAGAGCGACGACTGCCTGTTGGATTTTGTTGTCGAGTCCGGCAAGATCGCTTTGGCGATGTTCCTGAGCCTTTTCGAGAGCGACGATTCGGAGCTTTTCAAATTCTTCACACCTCGTCGTGGCGGCAGCGATCTCTTTCTTGGTGTCCGCTTCCTTCTCCACGAGTTCGCTCGGCGGTTCGAGCAATTGCTTCTCGAATTTTGCGATCAATTCCTTGCTGAGCGTGATCTGCTTCTCGATGGATGCGACGTGATTTTCGTGCTTGGTGATTTCGGCAGCGAGCGCGGCCACTTCCTTTTCACGATCCTTCAAATCGAGTGTGTTGAAATTCTGCGTTTGAGCCAGCTTGCGCTCCGCGGCAAGCTGTTCGATCGCCTTTTCACGCTTGGCGACGGCTGTACGATATTCGCCCTGTGCAAGTCGGAGATCATTCTCGAATTTGGCCCAATTGTTCCGTTCGGTGCCAATGTTGCGAGCCCATTCCCGAACGGTGGAATCACGGTTTAGCTGGAGATTGATCAAGTTAACGCGATACTGGCGAAGATCAGTCTTCGAGGTGTCGTGGTCGCGAACCAGATCAGCTGGTAGCGACAACGGCATCGTTTTCAGAATTTCTTTGTCGTTCTTCAGTTGATCGCGAAGGAGTTCCGCCTGCTGAATATCGCCGAGGGCTTCCGGGGACGAAAAGCGTGCGAGAACTTCGCCTTCCTTGATGGGTCCTTCTTCGGCCAGATGAACGATCCGCATTTCCGGGGCAGAACGGACGGCGAAAAGGCCATCGCCGCCGAGCATACCTTCGGCGCGCACGGTTTCGCGGACGACGAAGGTCGTCAGAATGCCCAAGCATCCGAGAACAATAGCAGTGACGGACCATCGGCGGAGACGACTTCGCGTCGTGACGGGTACGGGTGACGGCTGACGGCGTTTCTTCCACACCAAGATGGAATAGGACGCACAAAAGACGACGAAGCCGATTAAGGCGCTGAGAACCATGAATCTCAGCAACGGTATTTCTGTTGGCATTTGGCTTTCTCGCAAAAACGAGGACTTGCGATGAAGGGGGCCATCGCGAATACGACGGAATATTCGCCACAACTGGAACATTCCATCATATACCCATATTTGGGCTACACCAGACGAATTTAGGCAATTTCCCCTAGTTCATGCACAATCTGAATAGTTTATCGGACCAGAGTTAGCCCTGTAATCGCTACAATCGCCACTATCGGTAAAATCGTTACAATTTGGAAGGTGAAATGAAGCGGGGAACGCTCTGGGTGAATTGGGCCGGGTATCTGAAGTCGCGGGGCTTCAGTGGGGAGCTGGCGGAGCCTGAAGTATCAAGCCTTCCGCTGCAGCGCCCGATGTTCACCTTGATTATCGCGATTACCCTGATTAACATTGGCGACTGAATGAGAACTCAAGTCATTTCGGGAGGAACCAACCGTGCCGGACGTTCAACTTCTTCGCGGACGAATCTACGACGACATTACCCAAACGATTGGGAATACCCCGCTCATCAAGCTTCGCAGAGTTGTCGGCGATGCCAAGGCGATCGTCGTTGCCAAACTGGAGAACTTCAATCCGCTTTGGTCGGTCAAGGACCGAATCGGCGTGGCGATGATCGAGGCAGCTGAAAAGGCCGGCAAGATCACCAAAGACACCATGATTATTGAACCGACCTCCGGAAACACCGGAATCGGCCTGGCATTCACCTGCGCAGCCAAGGGCTATAAGCTCATGGTAACGATGCCGGAGAGCATGTCGCTCGAAAGGCGGCGCTTGCTCAAGGCGTTCGGAGCCCAGTTGGTGCTCACCCCTGCGGAAAAGGGTATGTCCGGCGCGGTCGCCGAGGCAGAAAAACTCTGTCGAGAAATGGGTGGCGAGCCGAAAGCGTTCATCCCGCAACAATTTAAAAACCCGGCGAACCCCGAGATCCATCGCACGACGACGGCCCTCGAGATCTGGAACGACACGGCGGGCAAGATCGACATCCTGGTTGCCGGCGTCGGCACCGGCGGCACCATTACCGGTTGCGGAGAAGTGCTCAAGGCCAAGAAACCTGGCGTGAAGTGCATCGCTGTCGAGCCGATTAACAGCCCCGTCATCACCCAGAAGATGGCGGGCCAGGAAATCAAACCGGGCCGTCATAAGATCCAGGGCATCGGGGCGGGCTTCATTCCGGATAACCTCAATGTCAAGATCGTCGATGAAGTTTTCCAAGTGAACGACGAAGATTCGTTCGAAATGGCCCGCCGGCTGGCGAAAGATGAAGGGATGCTCTGCGGCATTAGCTGCGGCGCCGCGGCACACGCGGCAGTCCAGATTGCCAAACGGCCGGAAAATGCCGGAAAGATGATCGTGGTCGTTCTCCCCGATCTCGGCGAGCGGTATCTGAGCACGCCGCTGTATCCGGAAGCGTGAAGTAGACCGGTTGCTCCGCAACCGGAACTCGCTTTCCGTGAAAATAGGCCGATTGTTCCGCAAGGGAAAACTAATTCCGGTTGTGGAGCAACCGGTCTACTAGAATCTAAATTCGCAAGGAACACCTTTGAAATACCGCGCCTTCGGCCGCACGTGTTGGCAAGTTAGCGATGTGGGTTACGGCCTCTGGGGCGTGGCCGGTTGGACCGGGGCTGACGATGAGCAATCTCGGCAGGCGATGCAGTTGTCCGTCGATCTCGGTTGTAATTTCTTCGACACAGCCCTCGCCTACGGCGACGGCAAGAGCGAGCAATTGCTCGGCGCATTGGTCCGCGCCAATCCCACGAAAAAGCTCTATGTCGCCACCAAGGTACCGCCGAAGAATCGCCGCTGGCCATCGCGCCGGGAGTTCAAGCTCGATGATGTCTTTCCGCCCGAGTATATTCGGGAATCGCTCGACATCAGTCTGAAACACCTGGGCATGTCATCGGTCGATCTCTTGCAGTTTCACGTCTGGGAAGACTCGTGGGCTGAAGACGTTCGCTGGCAGAACGCGGTGGCCGACCTGAAGAAACAAGGCCTGATTCGAGCCATTGGAATCAGCGTGAATCGCTGGGAACCGACCAACGTCGTACGGGCCATCAACACCGGTCTGATCGATGCCGTCCAGGTAATTTACAACATCTTCGATCAAAACCCGGAAGACGAACTTTTCCCGCTCTGCCGTGAAAAGAACGTGGCTGTCATCGCGCGCGTGCCGTTCGACGAAGGCACACTCACCGGCACGTTGACCAAAGACACCAAGTGGCCTGAAGGCGATTGGCGCAACACCTATTTCGTGCCGAAGAATTTGATCCCGAGCGTCGAACGGGCCGAGAATCTGCGGCCGTTGATTCCGTCGGGAATGACGATGCCCGAAATGGCGATGCGATTCATCCTCGCTAACCCGGACGTGGCCACCATCATCCCCGGCATGCGCAAACCGGCACACGTACGCGGCAATCTAGCCACCAGCGACGCGGGGCCGTTGCCGACGGGACTTCTCGAACAACTTCGGCAACATCGCTGGGTGCGGACGCCGACGGAATGGTCACAGTAGATGCAGTATTTGGCGAGCCGACTCCCGTAAGGGGACGGAGGAGTTAAAGCCTCTGGAATCACGAAGACTCTGGCCCCTTACGGGAGCCGGCTCGCCAAACTCGCCTACGCATCCGGCTCGTTTAGTATCTCCACCAACCGCGGCAACACCTCGCCCGATTTCCCGTACAAGCCGATATCCGCGAATTCACTGGCCTCGGTCTTGGCCAAGTTGATTTCGATGATGGTGCTCCCTTCCTTATCGTCGGCGATATGGCCGCGACGTGCGATCGGCACCAAGCTCGCGGCGGGATGAACCACGGCGCTCGTTCCGACGACAAGCATCACATCGCACAACGCGGCCGCGGCCGTCGCTTCCTGCCAAATGCCTTGTGGAAGAGCCTCATGAAACCAGACGATGTCTGGGCGCAGCATCGCACCGCATTTCTCGCATTCCGGGAGTTCGGCGAACGGTTCCAATTCGTGATGTTGAATCCGTCGGCACCCGGTGCAACGCGTGCGATGGATGCTGCCGTGGATTTCGAGCACGTTGATGCTCCCGGCTAGCTGGTGCAAGCCATCAACGTTCTGAGTAATCAGAGCGAAGTGATCGCCGAAGCGTTCTTCGAGTTTCGCCAGCGCGAAGTGCCCCGGGTTCGGCTTTACCTTCGCGAGATTCGCTCGCCGGGCGTTGTAAAAATCCCAGACCAGTTTCGGATCGCGGCGGAATCCATCCGGCGACGCGACGTCCTCGATGTGGTGCCCTTCCCACAAGCCGTCGCTGGCACGAAACGTGGGCACGCCGCTCTCGGCGGAAACGCCCGCGCCCGTGAGGATGGCGACACGGTTTGCCTTTTTGAGTTCAGCCGCGGCGGTGGTGATCGCTTGATCCAGGTCGTTTTCGGAAGGATTCATGGGTGAACTCCAGTTGATGTCAATTCCCTGAATCACAATGTTCTGGGAAGCCGGTCTCCTCATTGCAAGTCGATGGTGACGGAACTAATATTGTACCGCTGATGGCCAACGATTCCCGATGGGGCTCCTCAAATGATTCACTCCTTAACGATGTTCGGCCTTCTGTTCGTCTCTCCCGGCTTGCAAGAGACTGAACTCGGCAAGGCGGCCGCGGCATTGAAACCGGGGGAGTGGGTCGAACTCAAGACCGAGGGCCTGAACCGCGAACTATTCGGCGGCCATGATATTTCGATCTACTCGGACAAGGCCGTCTGGAACCCGGTGACCAAGCAGGTCATGTTCATTGGTCAGGATCATCTGAAGCCGCCGCCGCGATTCATTATTTACGATGCCGGAAAGAACGCCTGGAAGGCGATGCCCACGCCGAAGTGGGCCGAACCACTCAAGTGGTTCCACGCGTACGAGAACAACGCCATCGACCCGGCCACCGGCCGGTTCTTTCATCACCCGAGTGCCTCGTTGATTGTCCATCAATTCGATCCCGTCAAAGACGAGTGGACAACTTTGCCTGAACTTTCCAAAGCCCCGACCGGCCATGGCACTGCTCTCGAATTCTTTCCGGAGCGAAAAGGGCTCGTGCGAGTGCTAAACGGCAGTGTCCATTTTTACGACGAAACGACTAAGGCGTGGTCGTTGCTCAAAGACAAGCTGCCGATGGGCCCCTACCACAACGTGGCGGCGTACTCGGCGAAACACAAGTGCGTCTTCTTCGGCGGCGGAAACGACAGTAAGAATCTTTACAAACTCGACGCAGACGGGAAAATCACGCCGCTCCGCGAGGCCCCCGCCATTTTCGGCATCGGCCGGGCAATCATTACCTGCGATCCGGTCTCGGGCAACTTCCTGATCTTTGCCTCGGACGATCGTGTCCACCGTTACGATCCAGTCGCAGACTCGTGGAACGAAGTCAAAACTGAGAGTCCGCTGGCGCAGAAAGGCACCAGCCATCGCATTCTGGCGATTCCAATCGCGGAACATGGCGTCATCATGTTCGTGACGGCACCGGGAAAAGGGGGGAAAGTCTGGTTGTACCGAATTCCGGTAAAGTAGGCCGGTTGCTCCGCAACCGGGTCGCATCAAGGCACACCGGTTGCGGGGCACCGGCCAACATCGAAGAACAATCGCGAAGCCGTTCGTTTTTCATTCCGCGTTCTCGGGATTGTGGTATATCATCCAGAAGGTTCAAGAATTTCCGAATCGCGGCCTGGCGAGGATACGAGCGATGTTCGAGCAATTATGGCGTCGGCTGAAAGGCGAGCCCACCTCGGGCGAGGCAGACGAAATCGCGGCCGATGATCGCCGAGTCCATCCGCGTCACGCGGCCAATCTGAACACAACTTGCCGCCTTGTCAATGGCCCACCCGATGTGATGCCCATTCAGGTCCGCGATGTTTCTCGCGGCAACGAGCCTGGACCCGATTCTCGGCCCATGGCCTTGCCGAGTATACGGTACTCCCTAGCCTGGGTGGTGAAACCAAACAGGCGGAAATCACGAATATATCGGCGAGCGGCATCGGCCTTATCCTCAAGGAAAAGATCGAACCCGGCGCGATCCTCGATCTGATTCTGAAGACGAAAGACGGCGGACCCACCTTTGAAATCCTCGCCTGCATCGTCTTTTTGGGCGATAACCCGGGTGGTACCTGGCTGGCCGGTTGTCATTTTATCCGGGAACTCGAAGAGAGAGATTTGCCCGCTGACCGAACCGCCGCCATTGTTTTCGCCTGACAGACCGATTCGCGCACCGATATTCAAGCCAATTTCAAAGCCGAACTCTGGCGTCAATTCGTGCAGCCAGCCGATGTTGGCATCGAGATTCAGAAACCACCGATCCGTCTGCGGTCGATAGGGATAGTAGTGGCTGCCTGCGTAGCGATCGTCTTCCGCTTGCCAATAACTGAGGCCGAGACCTGGGGCGAAAATCATGGCGTTTTTCCGGCCGGAAGCCAGATTGAACATGGCTCGTCCACCAAAACCAAAAACGGCTTCGTCTCCCCAAAATCCCGAGCGTGCTCCGCCGAATACTTCCAGAAGATACGAATGATCGCCGGCCCGATGGATGGCGTACTGGCCGCGAAGGCCCGTCGGCGTTCCAAATTGAATCTGGACGCCGAAAAGATGCTGTTGCCCGACGGCCGTGTTTGCGAGTACCGTTTCGATCGGGGCTTGGTCGAGATTGGGAACAACGACGGCTTCCTTCGCCTCGGGAGCGGGCACCGATGCCGGCGGCAGTTCCTTTGGAGCGGGATTCTGTGCCTGGATCGTCCCCGCCAAAATCGCGATAATCACGAGTGCGAAGACCGAGCGCATTTGCTGAATCCCTTCTCCAAAAATCGACGAGCACCCAAAAATGACATGCCATTGGGTGCGGACGACAAATAATCGTTTTTTCTTGTAGTCGGAAGGGAAATACCGACAGGGTCGAAAAGATGCAAGGTCGGTCTGAAGTCCTGCATCATGTCAAATTTTCAGCCACGGACTGAACACGGATGATCTTCGGTAGCGTCCAACTCGAAGCTCGGCGTCCCAGGTAGCCGAATTCGCAAGAATGCGGATTCTTTAAGCGTCAGAGGCACCCGAATTCGTGCGAATTCGGCTACAGTTTCGATTTTTTATCCGTGTTTCATCTGTGTTCAATCCGTGGCTTAGATTCTTCGTTCACTTCTTCGGCCGCACTTTGAAGCGTTCCCAGAGCCTCGCTTCGCCCGGCGGCATCCAGCCTGGGACGTTAAGCTTGTATGATTTCGCTAGTTCCATGACGGCCCTGGGATAATCCGGCCATTTGTCTTCGGCGTTAGTCAACTTCAGCAGATCACGTCTAGCCTGCTCGGCCCGCTCTTTGATTTCATGGCTTTCCATTTTTTTTAAGGTTGGTTCGAGTACGGCCTCAATAAATGCCCGTACTTCAGGTGGCATCGCGGCCTTGTTCGCTGGACCGAGTTGCTCCGGCAATTTGATCCCATTCTTCCGAGCATAATCCGTAGTGGCCATCGCGAAACCCGGCCAACTGCCCACGGCACTTTGCATCGACACTGGCAGTAACTTCTTCTTGCTGAAGGCCTTATCTTTCTCAAACGCGTCTTTCACGGAGGCCGGCAAGGTTTCGAACTGGCGCGGCCCGTCAGCGGGGCCAGGTAACAAAGTGAAACGCTCTGAGATCTCGGCAATTGCCGCGAGATAGCGGAACCAGAAACGCTCCTCGAAGTTCATATCCCGCGATCTGCGGATGCGTGCCAGTTCCGATTCCGGCAATTGCGATTCCAGGTTCTTCACGTACTGCTGCAACAGCGTTCGAAATTCGGGCGTCTGGAACAAGAGCGGATAGCGATCGTCCTTGATGTCATCCCAGTTGTTCCGAACCAGCCGCTCGCGAGCGGTCGTTGCTTCCATCACCCATTTTTCGTCGTCGTCGGAGAGTCGGCTGAGCCAGTGGTTATAGTTGTCGAGCACTTTCTGGAGATGAGCCTGCGTTTCCTTGTCGAGGGCATGAAAATCCGCGTCCAATTTACGAAGCTGCTCCTGGCGCGCGGGCGACAGGGAGTTGAGCAATGCATACTGCTCACGCAGAAAAACAACGTTCTTCGAGGAATCAGCGGGGCCCGCCGCAGCGTGGCTTAGCCCGAGCAGGCCTGCAATCAGCAAGAACCAGCCGAGGATTTTCATTTGGGCACCTCGTTCATCGGCGTCGTTTGTTCATCTCCGAACAAATCGGGATCGTCGAGGGCTTTGATGAATTCGAGATCATCGACGTGTCGATAATGGCGAAGGTTCTGCAACAACTGGCTTTCCGAAAGGATCCTGGCATCCTGCTCTTGCTGGTCGATCTGGCTCACGCGTTCTTTCACCTGTCCTTGAATGAACCAACCGCCAAAACCTGACGCACCAACGGCGAGTAGCCAACAAACGGAAATCATCAACTTGCGGCTGGTTGATCGCGGAGGCGGCACCGGCAAATCGATTCGCGAGGCGGAGCGCGCGGCGACCGAGTTGCCGCCGCTATCCGCAGGCGCCAAGCTGCCCGTTGAGCTTGTCGCACCGGAACCTTGCAACGGCATGATCCGCGAAATTGTTCGTTCCGTGAAGTTGGTGGAAGGCTCGGAACGCGGCAAATAATCGAGCAAGTCCCAGGTCTTCTTCAAGGCGTCGGCCTCGGCCCGAACCGTCGAGTCGAGGCTGATCTTTGCTTCGATCCGTTCGTTGCCGAGCGCATCGAGTTCGCCATCGAGAAATGCGATGAGATCCTCAGTCTCCGCGTCCACATCCACATCATCGTTGGACGAGGACGAATCGGGGACTTCCGCGTGCCGCGAATCAGGTTTCGGATATTCTTCATCCATCAGCTATCAAAGGCCGTTGGCCTACTCCTCGTCCTCGCCCTCGCCCTCGCCCTCATTCGCAATCACCGGATGCGGGACTCCATCGCCATCCATGTAGACATAGTCGTGCAATTCTTCGCGAAGCCGAGCCCGAGCCCGGCTGAGAAGCGACTTCACCGCCTTGGTCGTTAAGCCCATCACTTCCGCGATGTCGGCGTAGCCCATGTCTTCGAACTTATTCAAGATTACGGCCATTTTCTGCCGTTCGTTCAATTTATCCATCGCCAAGCGGATGCGGGCGGCGAGTTCGGCATGTTGCAGGCAACTCGACGGGGCCGCGTCGCGATTTTTCACCATCTGTTCGGCCGGCCGAGGTCCCAATGGACCGGATTCATGCACATTCAAAGGAATCGCGGGCTTCCGTTGCCGATTGCGCAGAGCGTTTAAGGCGAGGTTGTTCGCGATGGTGAAGAGCCATGTCGAGAACTTGGCCTTGGGACGATATTTCTTCCGCGTGCGATAGACACGCAGAAAGACTTCCTGTGCCAGATCCTCGGCCTCTTCGGTGTTGTTCAAAAGGTGGTGCATCACGCCGACGAGCCGATGCTGGTAGTTCTCGACGATCTCGGAAAAGGCCGTGGGATCGTCGTCGCGGACGCGCAGCATCACCCGGATGTCCGGATCACGGAGGGCCATTTGGGCGCTGGTCTGACCGATCGCCACGGCAGCCTCGTCCCCGCGGGGACTCCTTGACAGTCTAAACCCGAATCAGCAGGTAGAGTTCCGATCCGGTGTGAATCATCAGATTACAGCCGGGAAGGGGCGAACGCCAGTTCATAAACACGCGGATGCGGGGTCTGAATCACACGGAAGCAATACTGGCAACTTATAAATCGAACAACATGTCACGAAAACACGAAAGGATTAAAGGACGAAAAAAGCAGGATGCGGCGAGGTATGACGTCGAACATGCGTTGAACCACCATACCTTCTTGGCTTTTTTCGTGCTTTCACTCTTTCGTGTTTTCGTGATATGTATTTTTCATTCAGCGATGGGCGTCAATGCCCGTCGCCGCAACTGGCCGCACGCCGCATCGATCTCCGAGCCCTTGCGCTTGCGGACTTTTACGCTCAAGCCCGAATATTTCAGGATGTTGCTGAATTCGGCCAGGGCTTCGTTGGTGGGACGTTGATAGGGCAATCCCTCCACATTGTTGAACGGGATTAAGTTCAAATGGGCCTTGCGGCCTTGCAGCAGGGACGCGAGTTCACGGGCCTCGCCGACGGAGTCGTTCAAACCGCCAAGCAACACGTATTCGTAAGTCACCTGTCGGCCGGTCTTTTCGAAGAAGTGATCGGCCGCTTCGAGAATCGCCGAGATGCCCGTCTGTTCGTTGGTTGGCACAATCCGCGTCCGCAGCCGATCGTTCGGAGCATGCAACGAGACCGCCAGGTGATATTGCTTACCGACCTCCGCCAGGCGCCGGATTTTCACCGGCAGTCCGACGGTCGAGATCGTAATATGCCGGGCCCCAATCCCGAGACCATTTGGATCGCCGGCGATGTCGAGTGCCTCGATCAGATTGTCGAGATTCGCTAACGGCTCGCCCATGCCCATCACGACCACATGCGTCAGCCGTTCACCCGCGGGCGTCATATTTCGCAAGCGAATCAGTTGCTCAAGAATTTCCGACGCCGTCAGATTTCGATCCATTCCATTGAGACCGCTCGCGCAAAAGACGCATCCCATCCCGCAACCAACTTGCGTGCTGATGCACGCGGTGCGCCGCGGCGGTTCCTGGATCAGAACACACTCGATCAAGCGGTCGTCAGTCATTTTCACGAGGAGCTTATGCGTGTCGTCAGCGGCCTGGAGGTGCTTTTCGATCCGCGTTTCGAGAGGGGCAAATGTCGTCGCCAGCTCGGCACGCAGGGCTTTTGGCAGGTCGCTCATCTGCTCGAATGATTCGGCCCGGCTTTCCAGGATCCAGCGGCGGATCTGCTTCCAGCGCATGGCCGGTTGCTTGCGTTCCGCGAACCAGGCACGCATTTTTTCCACCGATTGCCCCAGAAATCCGGGCAGCACGGCAGGCGGCGTCACGATCAGCGGCAACGTTTCCATGCAACTATTGTAAGACTCGCCGTCAATCAAGTCATGCGCGGCAACACAGAATGGGAAAATGGGAGTACCATTTGTCCCGAAAGTCACGATAAAATCGCTCAACGTCGCATCACGAGTTTCCCGAAGGAGAGCATCGATGCCGAAGTCCATCAAAGTAGGCGTGATCACCCAAGCCGACGGCGGCCATCAGCCCGATTATTTCGGAGCCCTCGCGAAAATCGAAGAAGCGGAGTCCGTCGCTCTCTCCGACCCCAGCGGCAATTCCGAGGCTCTCGCGCGTAAATTGCTTGGCGACAAACTCAAGCTGGTGGTCAAAGATCCTGCCGAAATGCTGAAGAAATTCGAACCACAAATGACCGTCGTCAGCCTCGAATCCGCGGCCGCCCCGCCGGTGATCGCCGCCGCCCTCGAAGCGGGTTGCCATATTTTCGCGGAAAAGCCGTCGTGTACGCGTGCCGAGGATTTCGCGAAACTCGTTCGCAAGGCCGAAATGAAGCATCGCCTTCTGATGATGGCCTTCGCCAACCGCTCGCACTCGCCGGTCCGCGAAGCGAAAAAGCTCGTTCAAGCCGGGAAACTCGGCAAGATCTACGCTCTCGAAACGCACCTGGTCACCGACCAAACCCGGCTCAAAAATCCCGATTATCGAAAGACTTGGTTTTGCAGCAAAGACCGGGCCGGTGGCGGAATTCTAACGTGGGTCGGCATTCATTGGCTCGATCTGCTCCTCTACATGAGCGGCCTGAAGATCAAGCAAGTGACGGGTTTCGCTGGAAACGTCGGCGGCCAACCGATCGATATCGAGGACTCTGCCACCCTCTGTTTCCACTTCCAGAACGGCGGTTTCGGCACCATGACGAACGGCTACTATCTCGACAAGGGCTACCATTCCCACGTGAAAATCTGGGGCGATCAAGGCTGGCTGCAATTATCATCCGTCGAGGAAACGCCGCTCGAATGGTACAGCATCAAAGACACAAAAGAGCCGAAAGTAGAGAAATTCGAATACCCCAAAGGCGAACGCGGCTACCTCCGTTTCCTGCAAAGTGCGGTTCGCGCCTCCGCCGGCCTGGAAGAACCACCCATCACCGCAGAAGAGGCTCTCCACGTCCTCCGCAGCATCTTCGCGTTCTACGAAGCCGCCAAAACGGGGAAAACCCAATCGATCGAGTGAACATCTCGCCCCGAACAACCATCATTCGGATTGACGCTTCGTGGGAAACCACTAGAAAGGAAAAACACGGGCAGATAGCTCAGTTGGTAGAGCGAGCGACTGAAAATCGCTAGGTCCCCGGTTCAACCCCGGGTCTGCCCACTCGAGAAAATAGGGCGTTTTCGAACGATCCGAGTTTTCTCAACTCCGTGTTTGGTACAGAATCCGGTACAGAATGAGAAAATCCCCCCGCTCCGCTACAACGGAACGGGGGGCAGCAACCCGAGGGCTGCCGTGCTCCCGAGGGTTTTCTCATGGCTCGAACCGCAAATCCCTGGTACTGGGAAGAACGTCAGGGTTGGTACGTCTCCATCGGCGGCCAGCGTCATTTTTTGGGCGAGCACCCTTCCGGCTTTCCCGCCCCACGCAAACAACGTGGGAAGTGGAACGCCCCAGCTCCCATCGTCACTTACTTTCGCGCCCTCATGTCGCCCACGACTTCGGTCGTGGCTACCGTAAGCCTTCCCATTTCCGACGTCTTCGAACGGTTTCTGGACTGGTGCCAGAATAACCGGTCCCCGCGGACCTACGAATGGTCGCGCGATCACATCCAGAACTTCATCAACTCGCTGCCCGACAAAAAAATGGAAACCGACGACCTGAAGCCTTTTCACGTCCAGCAGTGGGTCGATGCCAAAGTTCGCTGGGGACCCAATCAAAAACGTGGTGCCATCACTGCCATCCAGCGGGCGTTTTCCTGGGCAGAGAAAATGGGCCACATCCTCAAGAGTCCCGTTCGCAACGTCGAGAAGCCAGCCGCAAAGCGGCGGGAGCAAGTGCTCACGCCCTCAGAATTCCAGTCTCTGCTCAGCAACGTTCGGGACGATTGCTTCCGAGACGTTCTTGAATTCTGCTGGGAGACTGGCGCCCGTGTGCAAGAAGTCCGCCTTGTCGAAGCGGCCCACTTCAAACCCGAGCGAGGACGGATCGACATTCCTCCCACCGAGGCCAAGGGTAAGAAACGCTGGCGGATCATCTATCTGACCAAGCACGCCGAAGAAATCGTCCGCCGCTTGGTCTTGAAGCATTCTGAGGGCCCGATATTCCGCAACAGCGATGGCATGCCTTGGCAGGCCCAAGCCTTTAACAACCGTTTCTGCCGTCTTCAGCAACGCTTTGGCCGAGAAATACTCGGCGTTGTGAAGCTCAACCCAGCTCAGGTGGAGGCCTTCGCCCAAACGCTGAAGCAGGAAAAGAAAGTCGGCGGCCGCATTCTCCCCAAGAATAAAAATGAACTTCTCCGCGAGGCCCGCAAGAAGCTCATCATCAAGCGAGCCACCAAAAAGGGCGTCAAATACGCTCTCACGGCGATCCGCCATAGTTTCGCCACCCGTCTGCTGGAAGCCGGCGTCGACCATCTGACGGTCAGCGCTCTCATGGGTCATGCGGACGGAGCGATGCTTGCCAAGGTCTATAGCCACATTGGCGAAAAGACCGATTACCTCCGCCAAGAGCTACTCAAAGCTTCAAATGCCGAAACTGTTGCGTAGACCGGATTGGCTTGGAAGTCGTCGGCACGGATGCCGCCGTCTCCTTCGTGCAGCCCTGCCGGAACTCGTCCATCGCTTCGTCCGGGATGCGAATGGTGCCTCGACCGAGACCAAAGCGTTCATGGCGAATCTTGCCGGCAGCGCAAAGGCCATAAACCAGGCCGGCGCTGACGCCGAGTTTCTCGGCAGCTTGCTTTATCGTGAGCATCATTATCTTGCATCCAAATCCCTGCTCGACTGAATAGTCGCTGAGGGGTAAAAGACTTCGGCCATGTAAGTGTTCCAAATCCTACAACGCCGCAAAACCCAGAGCGGCAACTAAAAGAGCCAACTCTCGAATCTACCAATATCTTTTCCTGATGTTCGACTCACGATCGATTCCATCCTTCAACAAAGTGGTGGCGCCGCCACTTTTTTACACATCCGGTTTCTAACTACGATGGATGGCGGCTGCGTCCTGGTGCATTCCAATCATCGACTCGATATTCCCCATGCTTTTCAACCTGAACCGGAGGGAAGCATTCGAGAGATCACATTTTTCTCTCTTCGAGGTTATGCGTGCTATTGACTTAGGCGACAACAACATCGATCAGCACACCATTCGCATCAAACTACAAGAAGACCTCCAGCAAATTCGCAAGCGTCTGATCTAGCACAATAAATATTCCCTCACGCCGCCATCGGGATCATCACCTATAGCCCACTGCTTCTCCAGCTAACTCCATAGTTGGACTTGATGATACACAGCCTAAGCGTACAATCGTGATTGTACGCTTAGGCTGTGTCGTCTGCAATAGTACCGAGGAACTTTAGGGTAGGAGTTTCCGATGGGTGTAGTGCACCCTCCACGTCAACGCAATTGCACCACTGATCATAGCGATCAACAATTGCCGGCACTGAAAAGCCATTTTGGGAAAATAATGCTTCGACTGAGGCAATCTGCAAAGCTGACGCAACGGGAATTAGCTGATCGCGCTCATTTAACGCAGCAGGCTATTTCAAATTTGGAAACCGGTCGTTGCGAGCCTACGTGGGGCACGGTATGCCGATTAGCTCAAGCGTTGAATACGGAACCCACGGCGTTCCTGGGAAAGCAGACGAAATGATTCCGAATGCAATCGGAACCCGCAAGACTGAGTCGGCACGGGCAAGACAGGAGAAGATTGCAAGCTTCTATGGCTGATCGTTGTAAACAACTAGCAATTTACATCGACCGGGTTGGCCTTACAGTGCACTGGAGGAGAAGATGGTAAGAAGAAGTTCGAACACGAGGCAAGGGCTGACAGCTTCAGTGAGTCAGTACGGCAGTTATTTGGTCGCTGGACCAACTGGCCCGTGGATGGAGGACATTCAGGTTGCCCAAGTGCAAGGCGTTCGTGGCGGGCCGGCCGGGTACGCAGTCGGGAAGAAAAATCATGATCTTTTCCACTACGTCACCGAGGGCGTCGATCGTCCGGTCATCCAGTTTTGGCCCGGGCTGTTGAAGCCAATTCGGGGTGCCATGAAAGCAAGTGGCTACAATGTGGAAACTCATCTTACTGCACTGCCTCGCCTGCGGTCCGAGCGGACGTGCCTGAATTGCGATGGGGGACTTATCAAGTTCGTCGAGGACCATGAACGGGGATTGATTCGGCCAGACTTGTCACGAGAAGTGGATCCAATTTTTTTAACCGTCGAGATCGCAGTCGCCTTCCCCGATGCTAGGATCGTCGTGATCGTGTCAAAGAATGCAACTACATGGTTGGACGGCATCAGTCAGTTTGTTGCGGATTGCGGAATCTGCACAAAGCATCACGTCGCAGAAAATCCTCATCGTATCATGATCGCCACGCCTAGATCTTTGGGCATGGCCAACATCGACAAGGCCGGTATCGTGATCGTCGCCGATCCGCTGGTCAAATTGGCCGATGACCCTCTGCTTGAGAGACAAGATGGCCCGCCGAACCAAGAGCAATGGTACAGGCTCCATCTCATGTCTCGGTTCGCCGACGTCCGTGGGCGATTGTTCGGCATCGTGCCCCGGCATGTTGTCCCTTCCCCATTCGAAGCAGCGCGACTGGCACAGATCTTTGGGCTCGACGAGTGCGTCATTCCGAAGCACGGCTGGGTCGAACGTCCAGTGCGAGTGGTGTGGTCGAAGATCTCCTGTCCAAAAACAGTCACCGGTAAAGATCCGCTAGCGGTTAAGGATCGACTGGTCTGGAATCATCCGGTCCTTAATCGTCGGGCGTCGGCCCTGGCAAAGCAGTTAAGCGCGGGGAACTACAACGAACTGCGGAATCAGTTTCCAGACGTGAGTGAGCATTTGCAGGGTAATGATCCATGTCGAGTCCTCGTGCTCGTCGAGGGCTTAACCCACGCCGAAGTGATAGCCCGGCGGCTTCCAGGCTGGCCAGTTATCGCTCAGGATGGCACCGCCATCAATAGTGATGTTCCTGGATCGCCAGGCGTGATCGCCACCGCCTTGGGATCATGCCATCTCAATAGCGAGAACTTCGATGTCGTGCTTCGTCTGGACCAAGGGATTGGCGGTCTGCCTGTGCCGTTGCCGAAGTGGCTGGAGACCAAGACGTATAGCCAGCCCGAGCCGCTTATCGTGATCGACTTCGAAAATAGAGTCCATCCACTCCTTCGGCAGTGGACAAAGAGTCGTCGCACCGCCTATACGATGGCCGGCTGGCCGGACTCGAAACAAGATCCCGACCAAGCAGCGTTCGCGCAGCTGAAGAGCCTGATCTCAGGTCGGAGGAGCCACCGATGAGTCTCAGCAATACGCAGATCGCGAGTCGGCGATTTTCCCGTTTTCGCAAGCCCCGCATCATGTCGAAACGGGAACGGGAGCAGTTAGTGGCAAAACGTCTTTCAGAAAGTCGTGGCGCTACGACAATTCCGTGGATACCCACCCTGGAAGAGATCGCTGACGTGGGTTCGCTGCTCAACGTCTTTCACCA
This sequence comes from Planctomycetota bacterium, assembly GCA_021413475.1. GTDB lineage: Bacteria > Planctomycetota > Planctomycetia > Gemmatales > Gemmataceae > JAIOQJ01. The sequence goes on from JAIOQJ010000133.1 coordinate 17,668, forward strand.
GAGAAAGCAGTGGGCCGGTGCAGCACCCGGCATCGACGGGATGAGCTGGGACGATATGGGCCGCTCGGAAGCTGCCGATGTGTTCCGGCCCGTGAGCCGAGCCATGCTCAACGGCACCTACGTGCCATCTCCCGATCGGCGGACATACATCCCCAGGGAAGGCCGCAGTCCTCGTCCCCTCGACATTGGCACGGTTGTGAACCGGACGGTCGCTTCGGTGTTGGCGACAAAGATGTCACCGATCCTGGAGACGATCCTCGGTCCCTACTCCTTTGCCTACCGCCCAGGCCGTAGTTCTTTGAGCTTGCTGGCAAGTGCGGCCACGATTGCTCGTGAAGAAGACCTGTGGGTCATCGGCAACCACGATATCAAGCAGGCGTTCCCGAGTATCTCGCTCGACGGAGTCATGGAAGCGCACCGCCAGTACATCAGGGACCCGAAGTTACTCGGTTTGATTGAGCGGATCATCCGAGGTGCAGCCAACAAGCAGACGGGGCTCTCGCAGGGGTGCCCGTACTCGCCGTCGGCAATGGAGCTATACGCATACACGATCCTGGACTCGAAGATGAGCCAGGATCCTACCAATCCACCCAGGCTGAGGTATTCAGATAATCTGGTACCTCTTAGCCGGAGTGTGTCCGAAGGTCAGCTCGTCAAGGACCGCTACCGACTACTTCTCAGCCAGGTTGGCCTCTCCATCAAGGAGTCGACTGACCCTAATGAGAAGAGCATCACCGACTTGAAAGCAGGTGAGACGACTCAGTTACTGGGTTTCATCATCGGTTATCAGGAAGGAAAGATGACGTTTGGTATCGGAAAAGGTTCTTGGGATACCCTCAAGAAGCACCTAGATGAGTGTCACCATCTATCTAACCCATCTACAAGAGCAGCCTCTGTTCTCGAGGGATGGTTAGCAGCAATGGGACCGACCTTCGATGTACGGTCGGAGTCGATAGTGATCTCAAAGATCGTTTCCATGATGAATGAGGCTAGTTTCCGGGAGACCAATCCGGAGACAGTCCGATCTAAGTGGGAGGATGCATGGCGTATCTGGGAACAGCTCCTAAGGAGAACCTCGATACTATATCGTCCTATGAAGCGAGCTGAGGGATGACCGGCTACCGCCGTCATACGAGCGAGGGGTTCTGAAAAAGACCCCTATTTGGGAACGGTGGCCGCCCACCACCGTTCCGTCTTTTCTTCTTGATGAACATGGTTCGACGGGGAATTCACATTGGATCATGCTGATCGTCAGCCATCCTCGACGCTGTTGCCAAACGGTGCTACAAACAGTGGAGCCACGAAACGTTGCCATTCCGGGTCTCAAATGTTCGCCCCTGTACTCTTTCTCACATTTCGGTCATAATTTGGAGACATCGCTGTCAGTATGAATGCTCACCAGTGACCGCCAAATAACCAACCTCGATTTCTTGCCGATACTGCGAGGCCATGGAGGGCCGCCCGATGAAAGCATTCAAAGCACCGGTCGAGAAGGATAACAAGCTCCACAAGAAGAAAGATGATCCAGTTCTCGCCGTGGCGGGTCCCGAGATTAAGGACGCTGCCAGATTGAAAGTGGCTCAGCCACGTTCAGGTCTCCAGGCTAAAGCTGCCCCGGTTGGTAACGAAGGCAATGTGATCCGTCAACTCTTGACCCCGGTGGGTTCCCCGGTTTTCCTTGATCCTACCGGAGGATTTCGGCCCGCGGACTGGCGGTGGCAACTCGGGTTGCTGAAAGGCCGCATTGCCAGGGCCACCGCTAACTGGATGGATCCTTGGTCCAGGGCGGCCCGGAAATTTTCCAAAGCCCTCCGTGCTTGCCACTCTGAAGCTGATCTCTTGAAGTTGAAACCGAAATTCCCCGACGAGGTCGAAGCGGTTACGCTCCGGATCCAGAAATCACCCTTCGTTCGCTGGGAGGTCGAAGCCCGCATTCTGGCCGACCAGTCGCCGGAAGTGATCGCGAGCATCGTGGGCATGAGTGTCGGTGCCATCGAATGGTACGAGCGGTGGTTTTTCGGCATCAGGGATCGCCTGACGGTAAGATCATACGTGACCCATAACTTAATCCGCTGGCACGCCCTCGATCCAGCCAAACCTGAGGAAGTCCTGTGGAAGGCCTACGCCTATTGGGGTGGACCGCTCATCCTCGATCTCGTGATGCGGGAGATGCGAGACCCCGTGCTTCCTCCCATGGCTGACTTGGCAGAGGCTTCCCTCACCGAGGAGACTTGCACCCGTCTCTTGATACGGATGGCGATTCTTGTCGACCTCACTCCGGTGAACGAAACAAACTGTATAAACTACGAAACGGCAAACGAAAGTATTACACCCGGACCCGAAGGGTCGGCGGGCGGTTCATCCGCGAGTACATCGGCATGGGTCCGCTGGCTGAGCTGGCTGCCGCACATGATGTGGCACGACGAGCCGAGCGCGCGGCCAAAACCGCCGAATGGAAATCGTTGCTTCGGGATTTGGCGACGGCGGACCAGATCACGAAGAACTTCGAAGCGATGGTGAACACGTTAGCTCGTGCCGTCTTGTTGGCGGCCGGGTTTTATCGGCACGACCGTGGGGCATGGAGGCTCCGTAGATATGTCTCAAACAACGCAATCCGAACCGTTCGTTCTAAGCGAGAAGCTCCAGCAATTGCTGCTTCGTGCGGAGCAAGGTGACATCGAGGTGCTCCCCGCCCTGCGGATGTTCCTCGACGAACACCCGGAGTTCTGGAAGGAGACCGGCGATCTCGGACATCTGGCTCGCCAAGCCTGGACGAGCCTGGCGGCCGGTCCGAACTTGATCGTCTCCGAGTCCGTCGGACGCAAATTCGAGGAAGTGCGGGCTGCGGCAGCCGGCACCGACCCCGGACCGCTCGAAGCCATCTTGGCCCAGCAGGTAGCCATGACTTGGCTGAGAAGCAATTATCTTGATGTTCACTTGGCCCAGAACCGGCAGCGTGGCCTGTCTGTCGGCCAAGCGGCTCACCTGCACCGGCTTCAAGACCTGGCACAGCGGCAGCACATGCGGGCGCTCAAAACACTTGCCACAGTCCGCAGGCTGCTACCGGCTCCGAGCACGCCCGACGGCGAGGCGGAAGCTGACCTTCTTCCGCACCCTCCTGAAAAGCACCGGGAGAGCACCGCCGTCCCTGGCGACCGCTTTGGGAAGTCGAGATCTTCAAGCCGCCGTCCCGAGGCTCATGGCCGGAAGCAACGACGGAGTAGAGTGTGATGACTGGCACAAACTCACCCCGGGCATTCGTCCGTTGGATGTCAGGGAAATTTAAGCCGCCCCGGACCCGGCAGAGAAGATCATCGGTGACGGACGGCTGGGTGGGTTGCGGTTAGAACTCGGTCTCAAGGGTTGCTCTTAGGCGGGAGTAATAATGCGGCCGGTCCGATTATTGCGGTGCCGCCAGTAACCCCCGGATGACGAAGGCGACAACACGTGAGTTCGCCCCCTGACAAATGCTTTTACCGAAACGATACCTATTTCGAACATTGTTCCGATCAAGAAAGGAAGTTATTGACATGAGCCCGCAATTCAGCTTGAGCATGTTTTCGGACAAAGTCAGCGCGGTCGAGGCCGACTATCTTCGTCGATTCAGGAAGCTCTATGACCGAGTAGCCAAGAACGTAGCCGCGCTGAAGGCGGACGGCTGGACCACTACTTACTTGTTTCATCTCGTGACCGCCCAACACCCAGAGGTGCGAACTCCCGCCCAAGCCCTCCGACGGCTCGCCAAAATCGGAATCGATCCGAAGGATCTCAAGATCGAAATCATGCCGACCAAGGCACAGGATCGGAGGTTGAGGGCCAAAGCTCGCCGATTTCGGTACGGCGAGGAACGCCCCAGGAAATCGGCAGCCTCCAAGTGAGGTTGGAAGCGTAGTCGGTTCGCCCGAATCAACGCCATTCACTTCGGCTTCGTGGATGATGGAACGTATCTGGCGAGCCGGCCCGACGGAATGCCGGGCGACGTGAAGGTCGTGCGGAACAATACGGTGCAAGAATTTGCCTGCGGCAAGCCAGTGAACAGCCTGGCGATCTGAGCGGTTACGATCGCCCTCGCCCCTTCCCCTACAACCGGAACGTCGGCATCGGCATGTCAGAGCGGCGGGGTGGGAAGTTGAGAAAGCATGGAGCGACGGATTTGGCGGCCTGGACGATGGAGGCAACGATTGAAAACGAACCCATGACTTACCTCTTAGTTCCGCATGGCCGTCTCGACAAAACGACCGGCTCAATCCCTTGCGGGTAACAATTCTCGGCAGGCCACCCTCTTGCATTCGCCAAGATCGATGGCCAGAATACCACCGACAGTGAGATTTTCATCGCAAACGCCGTGGGGCGACTGGTGATGGGATATGTGGCAACGTTCACGTTATCAGGCCCTACTTCTCCCTGTCGATTCTTTCGGCGGAACCTGAGGAGACGACATGCGACGGACTTATCTGGTTCTTGTTGTGGCGGCCGTCACGATGGCCGCCGCCAGAACTGATGAAGGTGCGAAGCGAGACCAGGAGAAGATCCAGGGCCTCTGGGGTAGCACCGAGGTCACTTCGGCGGGAAAGAAGGTTGACCGAGAAGTGCGGGCGGAGTTCAAGGGCGACAAGGTGACGATGATCGTGGAGTCAGGGGGTGCATACACCGGGACCTTCAAACTCGATCCGGGCAAATCACCAGCCACAATGGATATCACCATCGACGACGACGGGAAGAAGCGAACCGTCCCCGCCATCTACGAAGTGAAGGGTGACGAACTGAAGCTGTGCCACGCCTTCGAGACAGGTGACCCGCGACCGAGTGCATTCAAGGCGACCACCAAGACGGTGCTTGTAACTTTCAAACGCCGTAAGCCCTGAATAACGAAGTAAGCCAAATCGGCCGAACCGCTACATGGCCGCTGAATGACAAATTGCGTTCCCTTCACGGGATAGCTTTCCCTTCTTTCTTCGTCGGTTCTGGCGAAGGCGTTCGATTTTCTCGCCACCGCCGCCGAGCTTGCCGACGAGCATGCTGACGGCTTGTTTGTCGGATCGGAACTTGCAAGCTGGCAATTTGTCGCCACGCGAAAAATTCCTCATCGCTCCGCGACGCATTTCTTCCTACCCCGCCCGCCCGTTCGTGGGTATACTTTCACGATCCCCTATTAATCGAAGGATGCCCCGCATGCCGGATCGTAAAGCCCCTCCGCCCACGAATCAGACGGTCGCGGGGGCCCCGCCGACATTTTCAAGTGTTGACCAAGACACGGCCTCGCCTCTTCGATCGTTGAGCTCGGAAGAGTCGTCGATTCTGTCCGATGTGCTCGCGCCCCCTCGGGGCGAGGGGGAACTGGGGCGGTTGGCTCAGTATCGGGTCTTGAAGATCCTCGGCCAGGGCGGCATGGGGATGGTGTTGCTGGCGGAAGACACCCAGTTACGCCGAATGGCGGCCCTCAAGATTATGCTGCCGAGGTTCGCTTCGGACGAGGGTTCTCGTCAGCGGTTTCTTCGTGAGGCCCGGGCGGCCGCCAAAATCACTCACGATAATGTCGTCACCATTCATCAAGTCGGCGAAGAGCGCGGCCTTCCTTTCATCGCGATGGCGTTTCTCAAAGGTCTACC
>JAIOQJ010000134.1 GCA_021413475.1 Planctomycetota bacterium
GGCGGGCGCCGAAGAGTGCGTAAGATTCCGTAATGAGACGATCGTAGCAGGTCTTCAACTCGGGCGAGAGTTTGAGTGCTTCAGGCGACTCGGCCACCACGCACAAGAAATGCGGTGGGCCGTCCTTGGGGCCGATCGGCACTTCGAGATAGTTTTTGCCGCAAATGATGGGGGAATCGCAGAGCATTTCCAGCGTGGTCGATTCGAAATGAATCTTAACCCCTTTGTCGCTCTCGATCGGCAGGGAGCAACCCATCTTCCAACCGGCCGGCAGCGTGAGCGAGGCGTTCACCTTCGCCTGCTGGATTGCGCGTTCCTTCGGATAGAGCAGTACATGATTCCAATTGAGCACCGCCAACCGCGGCGTCACGGAGGCGGCCGCGCTGAAGCCGTCTTTCGCGGGCGTGGCAATGAACTCGACATCGACTTCGATCGTCGTCACCCCCTCGGGTACGGTCAGGTTAATGGCATAGGTATCGGCATCGTCGCGTTTCCACTCGACGGGTTTGCCCTTCGCCCGAATCTTGATGCCGGTCAGATCGGTGATCGGCCCGGTCGGGCCGTGCTCGCCGGCAATCCATTTGGGATAGCAAAGAGTCATCTGCCCCGGCACGGTGGGAATGACGAGGTGCGCCTGTAACCGTTTGCGCGGTGCGTCGGTGGCATCGAGGTGCAATTCAATCGCATCGGCGGCCTTTCCCGGAGGCACCAGCGCGGTGAGAAACAGAGTTGCCAGAATCCAGCGGCAAAGACCCATTATTCATCACTCCAATTCTCGGGAGAGGTGGCACAGGCCTCGATCATAAGATGATCGCGCGGGAAAGGCAAGGACGCTCGCTATGTGAGGCCAGATTAGTCTCTTTGAGGCGTAGCAACGTGACGATCTCAAATTTCAGCAACGACACTCCATCGATCGGCAGGTATGCGGTGACGGCCAGCCTTGAGTTCATATTATCGATGAAAGTGATTTCCACACGGAGTGAAGGCAATGGCGAAAAAATCCCCGCCCGTCGCCGAAGTGGCGTCAGTTTCAATGGATGAATCGGACATGCTCGCGGGTGTAATTGAGAATCACTGGAGCGATCAATCTCTGCTCATTTACGCCGATTGGCTTGAAGACAAGGGCGATCCACGCGGGACGTTTCTGCGGCGCGTTGTTGCTGCTTTCGGCAACTCAGCCGCCGAACCACTGGTCTCGAATGAATTCACGTCGGCATGGCTTGATATGTCCGGCATCACCCTGCTGGATTCTCTGAAAAGGTTTAACCTCTCCGAGCATCGGGAGGCTGTTTCACGATTGGCCCGGACGACGCTCCTGATCGAGACCAAGGAATCCAGCGACAAGAAGATGCCGATCGGCAGCACAAAGCTTGGTGGCTGTCCGGACTTGCCGAAGGGAGTTGGTTGGCCGGTTTGTGAGAAAGGTTCGCTTGCGTTCCTGGCTCAATTCAAGCTTGCCGATCTGGCTGGTGCGCAAGCCACGCGCCGTTTGCCGTCGGAAGGCATGCTGTCCTTTTTCATTTTCAACGATGACGGCAATGCCGGGCCCGGTCTCGATTTTCCACCCGAAACGGATACCGACACAATCCGCGTCATCCACACCAAAAACTTGATCAGCCTTCGCCGGCTGAAAGCACCGGACGATTTGGGCGAGTACAATCAGGTCGCACCATGCAGGTCGGTCAAATTTGTCGAAGCACTCGATTTTCGCCGCGAACGCTCAGAAATCGAGGGGATTTATGAGTTTGCCAAATCGTTTCTCCACAAGAACGGCGAGATCCGGACGACGAACCATTTCTTCGGGTACCCCCTCTACTACCGGATGGACGAGCCTGAAGAGTTCCGAAAAAACTTCGTCCATCTGATCACGTTTCAAAATGAGAGCGACCTGCCGTTCGCATGGGGTGACGATGCCGATCTCTACTACTACATCAGTGAAGCCGATCTCAAGGCCGCAAAGTTTGATGCCGTGGCCATTTACACGGACTGATCGTCACAATTCCAAACGGCGTTCTATTCCACTTGACCTTGCTCGAACTCGAGCGCCAGGTTAGGAAGCCTGCCATGAACGCCATCCTCTTTCTTTCGCTGGCCAGTCTTTCTCTGGGACAACAGGCGTCCCCGCTGCAAGTACGCGAGGCCGTCGCTGAGCGCGGCGAGGTCAAGGCGGGGATGCCGTTGATACATGAATTTGAAATCCAGAACATAGGGGCGACGCCGCTGACGATCCACGAGGTCAAGGGCGGTTGCGGCTGTTCGTCGGCACGAGTTTCCCGGAAGGAACTCGCACCGAGCGAAAAGGCGATTGTCGCCGTCGAGATTAACACCCTCTCGCAGGCGGTCGGGCCCAATTTATGGAGGACGACGGTTGCGTTCCGGCACAAGACGTCTGAAAAACCCGTCTCTGGCGAACTCGAATTGTGGATCAAAGCGAAGGTGGTCCGCGAAGTCTCCGTCGAGCCAGTGGCACTCGCTCTCGTCATCGAGAAGGAAGCGACGCACGTCCTCACGCTGACCGATCGCCGGGCGAAGTCGTTGACGATCGTCGCGGCCAAGTGCGAATCGAAGCACATCAAGACTCAATTGACGACGACCGGCGTGAATGCCATGGGTGAAAGGATTCAGCAAATTCATGTCACCATTCTCGAATCGTTGCCGCCGGGGGATTATCAGGAAACGCTACGGCTCGAAACCAACGACGCCGACTATCGCGATTTAAGCGTACCGATCCGCGTCACGCGAAAAGCGACCTGCCAGGTGCTGGCCTCGCCCGAACAGATCGACTTGCGCTTGGCGAACGGCCAAACGACCGCCTCGGGCCTGGTCCGCCTCCGCGACCCGGACGATCAACCAGTGGTCGTCGAGCGCATGGAGGCCGACCATCCAGCCGTCACAACGAAATGGGTCGCCGGCCCCGGCAACATGGTAACGCTGCGTCTCGGCATTAATGTAATGGGCCAACCTGAAGCCGGCCTGAGCAGTGTCAAGGTTCATCTCAAGGAACCGAAGCCGCAGGTGATCGTGATTCCGGTCAGTTGGCGGAAGTAAGAACCAACATGCAGGCCACCTGGAGTCCGCTACGAATTAGTAACAAAACGCGTCTTATTAGTAACAAAACGCGTTTTATTCGTAACAAAATGCCACGAATTCGCAACAAAACGCCTTCTATTCGTTACAAGAAACGGGGCATTTGTAACAGGGGGTGTGGGAGTTTGATGTTACGAATGGGGCGCGAACGGGACCGGTTTGTCCGAAGATCAATAGCCTCGGATTGAACACGAACCAAACCTGGCACGGAAGCTTCAATCAAAGCATGATCAGCCATAGCGTTCACGGAGAACACGTGGAAACCTGGACCTTTACGTATTTTTCTCAGTGCTCTCTGTGTGCTCTGTGGCTGGTTTCTTGATTGTTTTACACACGCCGCGGAGTTTTTGAGGCCATGTGTCATAGAATTCGACCAGCGCTCGAGTGTGAGCCATTGGCTGGCTCGAACAGGGATCCGAGGAGATGGCTTGTGATTGATGTGTCCGCTTGTCCTGGGCCCGAACTTCTGCAGCGTTTGGCGCGTGGGTTGGCTTCGGATGCTGAGTCGGCCCTTCTCGAACGGCACGTTACCAGTTGCGCGGTCTGTTCGAGTTTGATCCAAAAATTGATTGCGGAGGATCGGCCCGCCTCCGCCGCGGTCGTGAGCCAGAAAATCACCAAGTTCGAGAGGAATCCGCAACCCAGCATGTGGCGGCACTGGTTCATCGCCACCGCCGCGGCCGTGGTGATCGCGGTTGGGCTGACGGCCTATTTCACTTGGAAATCGAATCCCCCGTCGACGGGGGAAGTCACCTTCGATCTCACCACCGTGAAGGGCGAGATCGTCATTCGGCATGCGGACGGCCGGGAGTTTCGATTGCATCGGGATCCCAAACGCCGTTATGTGTTCCCCGCCGGCAGCTACACGACCCGATTCACTGATCTCGAAACAAGGCTGCGCCCCTGGCCGGAACAATTCACGATCCCGGCCGGGAAGGAAGTTCATGTAGCCTTGCAGACAGTCGGCGAACAGGCTCGCTACACCGGACCCACGGGAAGCGTGAACGCCGTCGATTTTCTCTCGGACAAGGATCTGCGAAACGTCTCGTCTGGAGCTGGCGACTTCAAGAGCATCGTCTGGAACCCCGCCACGACCGGAAAGCCGATCCCGTTTGATGGCCACAAGGCCGAACTGCTCACCCAGTCGGTCAGCCCCGATGGAACGCTGCTGGCGACGGGCGAAGGGGGTAAAACCAAGACCGATAGTTTCGAAGTTCGCATCTGGAAACTGAGTACAGGCGTGACGATGCAGAAGTTCGACGACCACGACGATTTTGTGACCGCCGTCGCCTTCACGCCCGATGGCAAGAAAGTGCTGACCGGCTTACGTGGCGGTGAACTTCTGGCTCGCGATCTGGCCACGAGCAAGGCGGTGCGAATGACGGGCCATACGGCGAAGATCCAATCGATCACAATTGCCCCGGCTGTCAACCGGGCGCTAAGTGCATCGGCCGACGGCAAGATCATCGTCTGGGACTTGGTCAAACTGGTGCCGGTGAAAGAGTGGCAGGCTCCGACCGCGATTTCGTCCGGGGTCTTGCTGCCCGATGGCATGAGCGTGGCCGTTGGCGGTGACGATGGCTTGATTCGCTTGTGGTCGATCGAAGACGGCGCGATGAAAGAGTTGGCCGGGCACAAAGGAAACGTGCATGCCTTGGCCGTCTCCGCCGATGGCAAGCAATTGCTTTCCGGCGGGGCGGATGCAACGGTTCGACTTTGGGACCTTGCCTCCGGCGGAGTCGTCTGGAGCGATAGGCATGGTGGTGAAGTGCGAAGTGTGGCATTGAACCGCGACGGCAAGCACGCTCTCTCGGGCAGTCTCGACCACACCGTGCGATTGTGGAAATTGCCGGAGTGACTAGCGCCCTACGAAATGCAAACCTAGAACCTACTCGAGTTGTCGATGGCGTTTCAGTCGAAGGAAAATGGGCGATTCGACTTGATGCGTTATACCAGGAATTGCCGCAACGTCATCCCCCCATCGACCCGATCTAGCACCAAAAACCGATGTGGATGCACATTCTTCTCGTCGGCTGGCATCGACAAATCCTCCACGATCCGCAACGGAAGCCGATCGCTCTCCTCCAGCGGAAAATATGCGTTGCCGGTGAACTCGCCTTCCACAATCGTCAGGTAAATGCGCTCGACCAAGAGAAGGGCCTGCCGATAGACTTCCGCCCCGCCGATGATCATGATCTCGTCGCTGGCGATGGTTTGCGCATATTCGAGTGCGGCTTCCAGGGAACCCGCCACCGTGCAACCGGGATGCTCGAAATTCTCCTGTCTGGTCAGCACAATGTTGGGGCGGTCCTTGAGCGGGCCGCCAATGTGATCGAGCGTCTTCCGGCCCATAATGACCGGTTTACCGAGCGTGAGTTTGCGGAAGCGGCGAAGGTCAGCGGAGAGCTTCCAGGGAAGGCCTTGATCGTTGCCGATCAGGCCGTTTCGATCCATCGCCACGATCAGGGAGATTCGCATCAGACCGCGACCTCGCCTCGCAGTGGCGGATGGGGGTTGTAGTTCTTCAGGCGCATCTGCTCGAAGCGGATGCCGTCCATCGACGTGATCGTGTCGTCGAGTTCCAGCGTCGGCAACGGCCGGGTCTCACGGCGTAACTGCTCGTCGACCTGATCGAAATGGTTCTCGTAAATGTGGGCATCGCCGAAGGTGTGGATGTAGTCACCCGCTTGAAGGCCGACTACTTTCGCCAGCAGATGCGTCAGCAGGGCGTAAGACGCGATGTTAAAGGGTACACCGAGAAACAGATCGGCAGAGCGTTGGTAAAGTTGGCACGAGAGCCGATCGTCGTGGACGTTGAATTGTGCGAAGGTATGGCAGCCCGTGGGCACCTTCGGGTCGGGCATGTCGCCTGGATTCCAAGCGGTTAAAAGCAAGCGTCGAGCTTCCGATGCCTGCGGGTCGGCCATCACTTTGCGGATGCCGGTGACGATTGCCGCGATCTGATCGACCGTCTTACCGTTCGGCCCTTCCCAACGCCGCCATTGCTTGCCGTAGACCGGGCCGAGTTCGCCGTTGGCGTCGGCCCATTCGTTCCAGATCGTCACCTTGTTCGCCCGCAGATACTCGACGTTCGTCGAGCCGGAGAGGAACCAGAGGAGCTCATGAACGATCGCCCCCCAAGGCAGCTTTTTGGTCGTGACCATCGGGAAGCCATCGGCCAGGTCGAGGCGGAACTGGTACCCGAAGATACTGAGCACCTCGGGCCGACGCCCATCGGACAATTTCGCCCGCTGCGGCTTCCGCTTGCCTTGCTGGCGTACATAGGCAAGAAGATCGAGATACTGTTTCACGCGATGGCACCCAGGGGACGCTTTGAAAGTTCCAGAAGATGTTCTATCACCGGACGCCCACCGTGGCAGACCGTATGATAAAGCCGAACTTCGCCATCACATACCAAGGAGCCGCCACCCATGCTGATCTACTGTTTCCTCGCCCTTTCCTTCACGGCCGCCGACGAACCGCTCTTCACGGCCAAACCCGCCACGGAAGAAAAAGTCTTCACCCCGGGGATCGAAGGGCCCGCGTGCGATAAAGAGGGAAACGTCTACGTCGTCAATTTCGCCAAGCAGCAGACGATCGGCAAGATCACGCCCGACGGCAAAGGCGAGGTTTGGGTGACGCTTCCCGACAAGAGCGTCGGCAACGGCATCGTCTTCGATGCCAAGGGGATGATGTACGTAGCTGACTACGTGGGCCACAATGTTCTCAAGATTGACCCGGCCACCAAAAGAATTACCGTCTTCGCTCACGAACCGAAAATGAGCCAGCCTAACGATCTCGCCATCGCTCCCGATGGCACGATCTACGCCGCCGATCCGGATTGGGGCAAAAGCACGGGAAGAATTTGGAAAGTAGATACCTCGGGCAAGATCGAGCTCGCTGCCGAGGGCCTGGGAACGGTCAACGGCATCGAAGTCAGCCCTGACGGTCAGACGCTCTACATCAACGAGAGCGTCCAACGAAACGTCTGGTCGTTTGACATCGAAGCGAAGGGCGGCGTCGCGAACAAAAAGCTGATCAAGAAGTTCGAGGACCACGGCTTCGACGGCATGCGCTGCGACGCCCCAGGGAACTTGTACATCACGCGTTACGGCAAGGGAACGGTTGTGAAGATGTCGCCGAAGGGTGAAATCCTCAAGGAAATCGACGTCCTCGGTGCCGCTCCCAGCAACCTCTGCTTCGGCGGGCCCGATGGCAAGACCGTCTACGTCACTGAAGTGAAGAAGCAACGGTTGGTGTCGTTCCGCGTTGATGAACCGGGATTGGCGTGGAAGCGATGGCAGGGGAAGTGAGCGGCGTTTGTTTTCGTAGGACGGCCTTCCTTGGCTGTCATTTATACACAACTGTTTCACGGTTCGTGGCCGAAGGTTTGCCAGGCTTGGGCGAAGTCG
>JAIOQJ010000197.1 GCA_021413475.1 Planctomycetota bacterium
GGTCCTCCAGGAGCTTACGCAACCTGCCTCGCCGATCGCTTAGGAAACGGGAGTAACCTCTTTTTCCAGATGCTCGATAATCGCGTCGGCAATCTCGACGCCCGTCGTTTTTTGAATCCCTTCCAATCCCGGCGAGGAATTGACTTCCATCACCATTGGCCCTTCGCTCGACTCGATCAGATCGACACCGGCGACGCGAAGACCGAGAACACGCGTGGCGGCCAGAGCCGTCTTGCGATACTCGGCCGGCAGGCGGAATTTATTGGCCGTTCCGCCGCGATGGAGATTCGAACGGAATTCGCCAGTTAACGCTTGCCGCTTCATCGCGGCGACGACTTTGCGACCCACCACGAAGGCTCGAATGTCGGCCCCTTTCGATTCCTTGATGAACTTCTGGATCAGGATGTTCTGATCGAGTCCATGGAACGCTTCGATCACCGAGCCAGCAGCGCGTTCACTTTCAGCGAGAACGACGCCGATTCCCTGTGTGCCTTCGAGCAACTTGACGACGACGGGCGGCCCCTCCACGCGCTCGATGCAAGCGGGCACGTGATCCGCCTTGCGCGTGAACACGGTGGGCGGAATGCCGATGTCGTGGCGGCAAAGCAATTGCAGGCAGCGAAGTTTATCGCGCGAACGCGCGATGGCTTGCGATTCGTTCACGCAATAGACGCCCATCATCTCGAATTGCCGAACGACGGCGAGGCCGTAGAACGTGATCGACGCGCCAATTCGCGGCAGAACGGCATCGATCCCCTGCACCGGTTTGCCGTCGTAAAACAGTTCCGGCTTGCGGGTGCTAATGCGAATATCGAACAGCAACGTATCCATCACCTGGACTTCGTGGCCACGTTTCTCAGCGGCACGAACCAAGGCCTTGGTGCTATACAAGTCGGGCTTGCGAGACAGAATGGCCAGCCGCATGGTTCACCCTCCCCTTCACACGGTCAACACATACTTCCGGCTCGAATCGACGAGAAAATCTCCCGCCAACGCGAATCGACCCAGAATGGCGACGGATAACATCGAGCCACGATCGGCGATCGTGAAGCGGACCCGTTTGGTAATTGTTCCCAGACGGATCGTCGTTTCAATCACATAACGGACGCTCACGACGCCGCCGGAGTTGCGGACTCGAGCCATTCCCACCACCGGCACTTCAATAGACGTGATCTTCTCGGGCCGACGGCGCGAAAATATCAATTCAAGTTTCAGCGTTTTCGTCTCGTCCGGCTGAACGCACACTTCCTTCACCAAAGCATGGATGGCCGAGGTGCGGGCACCCGTGTCCATCTTGACGCGCACTTTCTTGCCGCCCCACTCCGGGAAGTCGATACGCTCTTTCCAGCCGATCACGAGCGGCGCGTCCATGTGCGTGGCCCATTATTCGTGCGGAGCAGACGGGTGGACGACACTGGCCTGGCGCTTGCGGAACCGTCGCATGATTTCCCGTGTTTGCCAGTAAATCACCGCAAAGAGAACCACCACCACTCCAGCAACTACCATGCCTGTTCGCTTTCGCTCCTCGATTTTCTTCTGCTTCTCTTCGTCTTCAATCTGCACTTTACGCGCGATGGCGATTCGTTCCTGCTCCGTTTTTAGTTGAGCCAGTTCCTCTCGTTGCTTCTCATACGCCGGAAAAACGATCTGCCGATGATTTCGAAGCTCTCGATTCGTGTAGTTCACCTCTAGCGCACACAAGGCAAAGACACGTTCCGCCGCCTCCAGATTCCCTTCCGCATTGTAAAGCTCGGCCAAAAGCCACCACAGACGTCCATCGCCTGGGAACCAGAGGATCAACTGCTGGACGATGGCAATCGCATCGGGGGGTAGCTTCACTTTCTCGGCGGCGGCGATGGTGCCCGGTTCGAATTTCCCCGACTCGCCCACGAAGCGAACCGGCGTCGTCCTTTTGCCAGTGGAAAGCCGATCGAATATGGGATCGGGCTGTTCGTCCTTACTGGACTTTCCAAGTTCTGATTCCCGGTAACGATTCTCGTAGAGTGGTAACAGATAATCAGATTCCAGACGCTGATACCATCTCCGTTGTCCAGCGGACAGGCCGAGGAAATTCGCGGGGATCCTTAGGTTTTCCTGGGGATCTTTGCTCTTCATTTCATTCAGTGCATCCTCCAGCTTCCTGCGTGCCGCCGAGTATTCTGAGCGAACGAAATGGGCATGCGCCAGTTGCGCCTTGATCAGAAAATCGAACCCTTCCGGGGGCGAGTTCGCCAAGCGTGGTAATTCGTTGATCAACCGCGTTTGCACCGCCGCATCGTTTCTTAATCGAAGCATATCGGCGATGAGCACGACAAGTTCCTCGGGTTTAAGCGACGCGATCCCGCGTTTCTCCCGATTCTGGATGTCGTCGAGAAGCTTTTTAGCTTCGGGGCTTTCGAGATTATCGAGCTTCTTCATTCCGTTGATGATCGTCAGAAAAGCATCCAGGCTCAGCGACTTGGCGTACCCTCTCTCATCGAGGTCGAAGGCAGCGATCGTGTCAACATGGTAGACGCCAGCACGCGCAGCGGAACTGGAGGCGAACAAGACGCCGATGACGCCCACGCAGATGGTGCCAAGCCTGGACATCGCGTTCCTCAGACAATTCACGATCACAAATGATTTCTGACAAGTAGTCCGGTTGCTCCCCAACCGGTGGTCGATAAGCAATCCGATTGCGGAGCAACCGGTCTACTTATCTCCACGAGGCGAAACTCTTCCAGTTAATTCTAGCGGCGTGAATGGACTGCCGCCTCAAAATTGAAAATCCAAACGTCCCGAAATGATTCAAGCCGAAGTGAGATCTTCATTCTCCTTGATTTCCCGACCTCCCATGAGATTCCGATAAAGAACTGCCGGAGTGAGCAGGATTCCCCAGGGAACCCCCCACCAGCCAAGTACAATCGTGATCAAACAATATGGCCAGCTGGAAAGTGAAGCGAATTTTCCGGTTTTAATGGTGACAGGGTCGGACTCGCGTCGCCATGTGAAGAAGATAAGCGAAATACAGTATTCAAATCGGACAATTCTGGTTGAATGGATCATATAAGTCACCCAGATTACTCAAATTAACAGGAAAGTTAAAATGGGGAATCCAAAATATTGGCCCTGAATTTGCTGATTTCGGTTATGACTGGATTCTTCGGATAAAACGATCCGATTTGCCTATATACGGAGAGTCCGATGCTTAACTCTCTAGCAGTAACGATCTAGAAAAAAATAGTGGAGGTTTAATTTCGTGCCGACGCAAGTGACGACTTTGGCGATGCAACTTCGGAATATTGTTCTCCAACGAACGAACCGGAGCGTTTGGAACCTGAATGTGGAAGTATCCCCCGAGCGGGTGGTGCTCCGCGGCGATGCGGACACGTATTATGCGAAGCAGCTCGCTCAGGAGAGTGTCCGCAAACTCGTTCCGACGATGACGCTCCAGAACGCGATCGAAGTGGCGGCCTAAGCGAAACTTGGCCGACCCCGTTATCAGTTCACTGCCGCTTTGTGGGTACACGTCACGCTTGTGGTTATGCCACCGCGTGGCGTGAAGGCTCCCACAACTTCACATCGGAGCGGCGCACAAGCGGCCACGAAATCGTCGAGCAATCGATTCACTACCTGCTCGTAAAAAATTCCCTGATCGCGAAATTTCTGCAAATAGAGCTTCAGCGACTTCAACTCCACGCAATGGAGCGACGGCGTATAGCGATAAGTGATCGTCCCGAAATCCGGCTGCCCAGTCTTGGGACATACGCTCGTGAATTCGGGACAAACGATCTCAATAAGATAATCCCTCCCCACGGCGGGATTGGGGAAAGTCTCCAGTTGATCGGCGGCGGGAGTCGTTGCGACCGGCATGCTTGGCCTCTTCAGTGTGTCGTTCCTCTCCTGATTATTTACATTCTTAAGCCGCCTTTTCCAGTCGCGACGATCTACCCGCATCGTGTTGACCCGACGCGCTAGCGAGGGAAGCCGGTATCCCTCGCTAGCGCGTCGGGTTAACGGAAATCGAACTCGCTGCGAGAACATCATGAAAACTGCTGTGGTACTGCTCAGTGGCGGGCTCGATAGCACGACCTGTCTGGCCATCGCTCGTTCACAGGGATTCAAGGTTCACGCTTTGAGCATCGATTACGGCCAACGGCACCGCATAGAACTCGAACGGGCCGCCCGGATCGCAAGCCAACTTGGAGTTTCAAGCCATCGCATCGTCGCGATTGACCTGCGGACGATCGGCGGCTCGGCCCTCACGGCCGCGATTGATGTCCCCAAGTCACGCTCTTCTGATGAGATGAGCCACGGCATTCCGATCACTTACGTCCCCGCGCGGAACACGATCCTGCTGAGCATCGCGCTCGGCCTGGCGGAGACCGTCGGGGCATTCGATATTTTCATCGGGGCGAACGTCCTCGATTATTCTGGCTACCCCGATTGCCGGCCTGAATTTCTCGATGCGTTCGCACGGCTGGCGAATCTCGCGACCAAGGTCGGCATCGAAGGAGCAGGCCATTTTCGCGTGCATGCCCCTCTGCTGAAAATGACCAAGGCCGAGATCATCCGTGAAGGAGTCCGGTTGGGGGTCGATTACACGACGACGATCAGTTGCTACGACCCCGATCCGCAAGGGCTCGCGTGTGGTGAGTGCGATTCGTGCCAGTTGCGGCGGAAAGGGTTCATGGAAGCGGGAGTGCTCGATCCGACTTCGTACGCCGCCGGTGAATGAGATAGGAGCATTGCAAATTGCAAATTGCAAATCTCAAATTGAAAACGGAAAACAAAAAAAACCCACGGGTTCTACCCCGTGGGCTCGATCGTTTCGATCGGTTATTTCAGCAGCTTCTTGAGATCGTCTTCCAGGGTGGCGACCTGTGCGTTACGGCTGACGACTTTGCCGTCGGCCCCGACGATGAACATGTTCGGCAGCACCATGATGCCGTACTGGACGGCGGGCGGGCTGTCGAGTCCGCCCGGTTGGAACAGGTGAGCACCTGGGACCGGGGTGTTCTGCAGGAACTTGATCGCGGCTTCCTGATCGTTGTCGAGGTTCACGCAGACCAGTTCGACCTTGGCACCGTGGCCGGCGATGACGGACTTGATCTTCGCGAAGTCGCCGACGCACTGGGTATTCCAGCTAGCCCAGTAGTAGACGAGCGCAATCTTGCCTTTCACCGACTTGATATCGAAGGCATTCTTCGAACCGAGCGTCTGAGAGACGAGTTCGAATTCCTGACCTTCGAGAGCCAGGCGGCGGATCGCCCCGGCGGCTTTCGGAGCCATCGGGTTCTTTTCGAAGTGCCGAACCAGGTGGGTGTACCAGTTCTTGGCTTCGGTTTCCTTGCCGATGAACTCATTGACCATGCCGAGTTGCATCAAGGCGTCCGGCGTATCTTCAGCGGTCGGATAGTCCTGGACGAATTTTGCGAGACGATCCTTCCATTCATCCTGCATCTTGGTCATCTGCTCGGGCTTGATCTTGGCCAGACGCAGAGCATATTCAGCCGACATTTCGCGGTAGGCCACATAAGCGGCCACGTTGCTGCCCGGCTCTTCCTTGGTGATGAGAACTTTCCACTGCGTCAGTTTCGGCAATACCGCTTCTTCCCCGTTCTGGGCGGCCGTGCTGTAACAATCAGCGACCTGCTTCAACCATTCTTCGCGGTTCTTGCCTTTGGTGGCCGTCACGATTTTTTCGAGAACCACGACGCGAGCGAGGTTGTACTCGACCACCGCGGCCGGGGTGGAAGCCGTCTTGTATTTCTCATCGATCGGCTTGAGATCTTCTACCAGCGTCTTGATAGCATCGGTAATCTCGATGCCCGTGCCGCCGCCCGGATTGGTCGAGGTCGTGTTCTGAGCAACGCCGCCCGAGACGGGCCCTTCGATGATCCGCCAGGCTTTGCCGACCAGGATCAACTCGCCGGTCTGGAGGAAGTCATTGGTTTTGTCATCGCTATAGAGAATCGTGCCGTGGCGATGGCGAAGCAGATCGGCCTTGGCGCCAATCGCATCGGCCGGGACGCACTCCGGGGAGCTCGTCTCGAGATGGACCCAGCGGGTCTTTTCCGAAAGCTTCGCGAGAGCGGCCGAGGCTGTCTGAAACGCCGTGGCAGCGCCTTGAAGCTTGGTCTTGATCCGGTTGGCTTCGCTTTCCGGCAGGTCGAGGGTATCCAGATCGGTCTTGGTAACCATGAGTGCCTGAAGCCGGCTGTAATCGCGGGTTAACGTCGCGGCGAGAACTTCCTGGCTCAGTTCTTCTGGGGAGATCACTTTCCAGGTATCGACCTTGCCATCTTCGTTGAGATCGACGCCCCACTTGCTGCCGTTGGTGCCGAGCCATCGATACTGATCGACTTTGCCGTTCAGGTTCGAATCAATCTCGCGGTAGACTTCCTCGCCGTTCGTGTAGTACGACCAGACGTCAATCTGGTTGTCGCCATCCGTGTCGAAGAAGCGGCGGCTAACACGGCCCAGGCCGTCCTTGAGAATCCAGCCGCTGGCCGTTTTGCCATTGGCGAGTTTCTGCCCTTTCGCCAGTTCGACCTTAAAATTGGCGAGCTCGGCGTCGGCGGGCGTTGCGACGGCGATCCCCGGTTGACGGGGTTTGAATTGTAGCATTTGCGCGGCCGTCGGCGCATTGGCCGCGTGCGTGATTCCCGCGCCACTGAATAGGAGCGCGATTGCTAGTGTCTTGAAGCCGATCCGTGACTTCGCCATCCCTGGATCTCCTCTGTGATTTTTCCTGGCCGACCCGCGCGTCTTGAAGGAAGATACGGTGCGCCAATCCCAACAAGGCCGGCGGCACGATCGCGCGAATTCACTCAACCAATTCATCGACACAAAACCGCTCAATCATCCAGTCGAACCGAACCAGAACATCAGAGACGAAAAGTTACGACGGGAAAAGTTCTCCTAGTCCGCCCACTCTCTCGCGGCCGTGAGTCCTATAATCAATCTTCACAAACCGAGGAAAGTCGATGCCAGCCGAACTATCCATTCCGATGCCGCTCGCCCTGTTGATGTGCGACGGGGCGCATCGCGATCCCTCGACGGGAAAATGGACGTTACTGGGCTTGTTCAATTCCATCCATGCCGTTGAGTTCCCAACGACTCATCCCTTGATGGTTGTTTACCTGGCCGTGACGGATGCTCACGGCAAGATCTCGGTTCGGTTTCGAATCATTGACGGCGACGAGGAACGGGACCCACTTGTATTGATCGAAACCGAATTGACGGTCGGCGACCCCCGTGTCGTGGCGGACATTGTCATTCCCATTCGCGATGTGACCTTCCCCGAACCGGGCGATTACCGATTGCAAGTCTTCACGAACAACCAGTTCTTGATGGAGCGGCGCATTCTGGCGATGGCACCGGAGCGCCAGTAGACCGGTTGCTTTGCAACCGGAATCGGGTCCGCTGTAGACCGGTTGCTCTGCAAGCGGAACTGGGTCGAACTGCCGAAGTCCGGTAGCGGAGCAACAGGCCTACTTAAAACCGAAACCCGGTTGCGGAGCAACCGGACTACTTATCCGCACGATCCGCGTTATCGACACGACCGAAAATCTTTTCGTTCGTTACCCAACTTGACTGACCCCGGGCGTCCGCTATAATTTCGATTGCACTTACGGATGAGTGCAGTGGTTCGCTTGACCGATGAACCATGACATCGATCACGGAAGACTGACTTGCCCGAGCACGGAACAGTCTTTCAGATTGATGCCCTCCTGACTCCCCATTGGCTGACTCACTCGCAATCCTCTTTCCGCATCGTCTTCTGGCCGACCGCTGACGGTCCGGATATTCGGTTTTGCGATACGTCCCCGGATGCAGGTAAATCCCTTGGTCGAAGACCGGGTAGCCTTAACACGGCAAGTCAAGGAAGCCAGCGATATTGTGGCTGTTGTGGGGAGCTACATCTCCGTACAGCCAGCGGGAGCAGGATTCAAGGCAGTTTGTCCTTTTCACGATGATACACGCCCCTCTCTTCAGATTGACCCCCGTTGGCAGAACTTCAAGTGCTGGGCTTGTGGCAAAAAAGGGGACGTATTTACCTTCGTCATGGAAATGGACAAGGTAGACTTCCTTGAAGCCCGCGAGATCCTCGCACGCCGGGCGAACATCGCGCTTGACTCGGAACCTGGCCCCAACTTGGCGCGCCTCAAACTCCTCGATGCCATGCGCTGGGCCGAAGGAGTCTACCGCGAGTGCCTGATCGATTCCCCGTTGGCCGAGCAGGCTCGCATCTACTTGGGCGAACGTAAGCTGGATGGCGCGATGGTTCGCGAGTTCGGTTTGGGCTTCGCTCCGCTGTCGGGCGAATGGCTTCGCGAAAAGGCACGAGAAGATGGGCAATCTTGGGAAACTTTGCTCGAAGTGGGCCTTTTAGGGGAAAGGAAGGAGAAGCAGGGGTTCTACGACCGTTTCCGAGAACGCGTCATGTTCCCGATACGCGACATGCGCGGTCAAACCGTTGGATTCGGTGGACGCATTTTACCCGCTTCAGCTTACGCAACCCGAAGTCCCAAGTATTATAATTCTTCAGATACACCGTTGTTCAACAAGAGCGAACTGTTGTACGGCCTCGATCGGGCAAGACAGGCAGGTTCCAGCGAAGGTTTCCTGGCGGTGGTCGAAGGGTACCCTTCTGTTCGATGCCGATGCCGGAGGGTCCTCGGGCGTCGATCGTGCCCTCGAAATCTTCGTCAGTCAGGATGTCGAACTGTCGATCGCGACGCTACCGGAGAACCTCGACCCCTGCGACTTCCTGCTCGCTCAAGGCTCGGAACCGTTCAAAAAGGTGATTCGCAACGCGGTGGACGCCCTGGATTTCAAGCTGAATCACTTGCTTTCGAACGACGAGTATCGCGGCATCGATGGAACGAAGCGGCTGGTCGACGCGACCCTTGGCATCCTCGCTCTCGCCCCCGAAATGCCGGGTAAGGCGGGACAGGTGAAGCGGGAACTGATCCTGACCCGGGTGGCGCACCGGCTCGGTTTACGCATGGAAACCGTCTGGGCGCGGTTCGGAGAGTTAAAGGACTTAAAGAAGAAAGAGGCGGCACGATCCGCGCCGGCCGCACAACCGGAAGCCGCTGCCCCGCAAGCTCCTGCTGCCGGACCTGCCCCGCCGCTCGAAAGGCAACTGCTCGAATTGCTCCTCGCCGATCCGGCCTTGGTCCCTCTAGCCGAACGCGAGGTGCAACCGAATGACATGACGCATTCGGGTCTGCGAAAGCTTCTTGAGGGATTGTACGGGTTGAAGGAAAAGGGTGATGAGCCTGAACTGGAAGGTCTGCGAACGCTGATCGGCAACGCGGCCCTCATTGATTGGGCGATGGATCATCGCGACATTGGTCGGGCGATTCCCGACCGCAGGCGATTTTTCAAGCAAGTTCTAGGAGAGTTCCAGAAGCGACGCGAGGCCCATGGAAAAGGGCAACTAAAAAACGAACTGACCGCCGTTTCCGATCACGGAGCGGCGATGGATA
>JAIOQJ010000198.1 GCA_021413475.1 Planctomycetota bacterium
TCCGAGCCCGAAGCGCCAGCAAGGGAGACTTCTTCGTTGCTGGCGCTTCGGGCTCGAACACATTGGCGAATCAACCACCACAACGTATTCCCGTTTCGCCCGAGCCCCACTTCCGGAGATTTACATGAAGCGATTGTCCATTCTCGCCTTCTTGATACTCACTTCGGATCTCCAGTCTCAAGAAAAGCCTCTACGTGCCGGCGTGGCCGAGGTCGACGTCAGCCCCAAGCTCGTCGAAGGCAAGCCAGTCTACGTCGCGGGCTTCGGCCACAATCGTAAGGCAACTGCGATCCATGACCCGATCATGGCCCGCGCGGTCGTGCTTGAACACGACGGCAAGAAGATCGCACTCGTCTGCGTCGATGTCGTCGGCCTGTTCCATTCGACGGCCGAGGCGGTCCGCAAGGAATTTCCGGATTTCGCGTACGTCCTCGTATCGAGTACCCATAACCATGAAGGGCCGGACACGCTCGGGCTTTGGGGCTCGAACCCATTCGTCAGCGGGGTCGATTTCGCTTACATGAAAAAACTTGAAGCGGGCGTCGGCAAAGCGATCAAAGATGCGGAGGCGGCCCTGAAGCCAGTCACGGCACGCATCGGCACGATCAAGGCACCTCAACTCTTGCACGACAACCGTTTGCCCAATTGTCTACATGACGACCTCGTCGTCATCGAGTTCACGCGGATCGACACCAAGAAGCGGCAAGGTGTTTTGGTTCAATGGAACTGCCATCCCGAGACGCTCGATTCGAAGAACACACAGATCAGTGCCGATTTCGTGACTGCGACGGTGAAGGAACTTCGTAAGAGCCAAGAGTGCCCGGTCGCATATTTCACCGGCACGGTCGGCGGGTTGATGACGTCGCTAAAAGTCAACGTCCCCGGACCGGACGGCAAGCCGCTGGCCGACGGCACCTTTGAAAAGACCGAGGAATACGGCCAGCTTGTGGCCAAGCAGGCGGAGAAAGCGTTGAAGGATGCGGTACCGGCGACACTGGCGCCGTTCGACATCCGAACGCGAGCGGTCCATCTGCCGGTTGACAATAAGCTCTATCAACTCGGCTGGAGTATCGGTGTCTTCAAACGGTCACTCTTCGCCTGGGAGGGAACGCCCTATCCCGCAAAGGCGGAGCCTATCAAAGAGATGCCGAAACGCCCGGCACTGCGCACCGAAGTGGGCTACCTAAAACTCGGCGAACTCGAAATCGCGGTGATCCCCGGGGAAATCTATCCTGAACTGGTGATTGGTCAGGTGCAAGACCCCGCCGATAAGGCCGCCGATTTCCCCGACGCCCCAATCGAACCGGCCATCTACGCGCAGATGAAAGGGAAGCACAAAATGATCATCGGACTAGGAAACGACGAGATCGGCTACCTCATCCCGAAGCGCCAGTGGGACACGAAAACGCCTTATTGTTACGGCTTGAAGAAGGAACAATATGGCGAGATCAACAGCGCCGGCCCCGATGCCGCACCGATCATTTGCGAGGCGTTCGCGGAATTGGCGAAGAGGAAGAAATGATTTTTCGGCTCCCGTGAAGCCGCGACGCGGAGTCTTCGGAGCGGAAAGACTCCGCGTCGCGGCTTCACGAATCCTTTACCTGCGTCAACCGCTTGATGATCAACGTGGCGTAGCATCCTCTTGGCAAATCGAATCGCAGAATCAATTTTCGCTTGTCTGGATTCTTGTCGTCGGCCTCGTCGCGGGCGGTCAATCCAGAGGGGATGACCGCCGCGGCTCGGTCGCCCTTCGAGAAAAACGGCTTGCGGAAGTCCTTGAGTTTGATTTGTTCCAGCTTCAACCCTTCGTCTTCCATCACCGCTTCGACCAGCTTGGCCCAAGGAGCCTCGGGATCAAGTTTCAACCGGGCCGACGGCAACGGCAGCATCAGCGATTTCCAGATCTCACGATTGTCGGGCGACATCGTTCGCGGCGCGGGGAGATCGCCCAGTCGGGCTCGCAACGTCAACAACTGGCCGTGCGGAATGTTCTCGTTCAGCCAGAGTGCCAGCATCTTGTTCCAGAGAAAACTCTGCCAGGCGGAGAGATACAGCCCTCGCAATTCGGGTTTCAGCCGTTCCAGCGCCCCGCGAAAATCATCCGGGTGATGGGCCAGATAATCGACGATCATGCGGGGGTGCCCCCACTCAAGCTTCTTCTTGAGCAGTGCCCAGTCGCCCCAGTGATCGCGCAGAAGAGATTTTTCCTCTTTCATCGCCGTGCGATCATGTTCATAGGGCGACATCAGGGCCGTCTTAAGGGCTTGCTCGTAGCGGCCGAGGACCATCTCCTTGGCCACGAAACGGCCATCGAAGGAAACCGAGCCGAACCGCTGTTCGTCGAAGTAGTTCGGCACGCCGACTTGTTCGAGTTCTTTGATCGACCCGAGCGCGAGAGCGATCGCCTTCTTGGACATCGAGCGCAGCGTCAGCGTGAAGCGGTTCGCCTGGATGTCGTTCGATTCATACGGTTCGGGCCGGAGTCCGAGATGGGTGACGGAAATCCCCGGATGGGTAAAATTCCGTTGCGGCCCGTGAAAGATTGTTAGATATTGGATGGTCTCGGCATGCCGATCCTTAAGACCGCCGTACGAAATACGGCTGAGCGGCACTTTCCAGCGCCGACGGATCAGGGCGAGCGCGTCGGGGGTCGTCCAGTTCTTCTTTTCGAGCTTGTAAAGAGAGTACGAACCTTCGCCAACAGGTGCGGCCTTGGTGATTTCCTCGACATGGAAATCGGCGGGAATTTGCTTGAGCTTCATTGATTTAATATAGGGATGAGCTTAAAAATGTCCGGTCAGCGCGTAAAAAAGGACCGAGAGAACAGAATCCGAAACCGTCGCCCACTCAGTTTCGAATCCACGGATCTCTCGGTCCATCAGTAGTGGAAGGAGTTTCCTCCTTCCACTACTCATTCTTACAATCCGAATCCGCCGGACAAGGCTCTTGAACAAAAAAAATCGGAATTTTTGCAAATCGCTAAATCTAGGCCTGTATCTGAATCGTCGAAAGATAACTACTTTTTTGGATTCGAAGGCATTTCCTGT
>JAIOQJ010000135.1 GCA_021413475.1 Planctomycetota bacterium
GAAAGATCCCAAGATGCCAAAAAGCCGACAAAGTTTCAGATTGTCTACGACCAATACAAGGAAAAAGCGATTGGCAAAGCGGAAGTGAATTCGTCTATCGTAGGGCAGAAAATTGTCGGGGAGATGAAAGACGGAAAATACCAATTCGCAAGTGATGGCAAACTCACGTCAGCGGATGTCGACTTTCTCGAACGGCATTACCGCAAGATTGACTCGGTCACCGTGGAAGATAAGCTGCCGAAGAAGCCGGTCAAGGTGAAAGAAACATGGGACGTTGATCGTGCGGTCACCTTGAAAGCGTTCGAAGAATTTGGCGATTTGCCGCCGGCCGATCGAGACCGGGTTATGGAAAAGGGAAAGCTCTTAAAGGCGTACAAGAAAGACGATCGGCAGTATGGAGTTTTGGAATTCACAATCGAGATCCCGTTCAAGTCGGGACAACAATATAAAGGGGCCGTCCTTCAGGATGGTTCAAAGGTGACAGCAACCTTAACGATTGACTGCTGTATTGATGGCTCGATCTTGGATGAACAACTTACCATAGAATTGAAAATGCTGCTGAACTTGAAGGTTCCCAACGCCACCGTGATAAATGAGTATGTCGAGTTAGACGAAAGTCGACAAATTGAAGTAACGAAATAGCCGGACCAGTGGAGCGCCTTACGTCCCGCTAATTGATTGGTGAGTTTCTTGCGAGTAGGAGAAGTGGCTGAATTGGATAGTGACAAGTCTCTGGCCTGTCGCCACCGAAGATCAATCCCCACAAGACGATGCTCGGGGCGGCAATAGCGTCGCCGAATCGATAAGAGCGGCCCGCAACTAGTCGGGATCAATTCGAACGCGCCCGAATTCCGAGTGTGATCATTTTGTCTTTTTTCTCTTGCGGCAGTCTAGCCGCAAGTATGATCCATTTCATAATCGTAATACCCGTAGGCCGAAACAACTTGTTGGGGCATGCCTCGGAGATTCGCAATGAAGCCACGGTCGGGATTCACGCTGATTGAACTCCTGGTAGTGATTGCGATCATCGCGATCCTGATTGGATTGCTACTGCCTGCAATTCAAAAGGTCCGGGAAGCCGCAAACCGATTGAAGTGTACCAACAACATGAAACAAATTGGGCTGGCGTTGCAAAACCATGAGGTTGCTACCGGGCACTTCCCAACCGGCTACTGGCGTAAGACATGGGCGATCGATCCAACCAATCCGAAGGGGCATTTCAGATGGTCGGCGTTGGCGCAATTGACGCCCTACCTCGATCAGTCAAACGTCTACAACGCTCTCGATCTCACCGTGCCTTTGTATGGCGGCGGGGCAATTCATCCTCAGACCACCCCATTTCCGCAGAACCGAGGCGCACTGGCCACCGTAGTGCCGACGTTCCTTTGCCCGTCGGATCAGTTCCGTGTCGTCATTCCCGATCAGGGACCAAGTAACTACGTTGCATGCACTGGATCCAACGCATCAGGTGACGCCCTGGCGGGAGATGGTATTTTCTTCGGAGTGAATCTGGATGTCAGCGCAAACGCCGGGAGCCGCACGTTGGACATCTCCGATGGATTAACAAACACAATTGCCTTCTCGGAATCATTACTTGGTGCCGGCACGCCCGCGCCGGCGGGCGCAGCTGACATACGGCTTTACTACAAGCAGGTGACCGCGCTCACGCAGGCCAACTGTGATAGCAGCTCCACCTTTGTAGCCGATCGCGGTGCGCTCTGGGCCGACGGGGCATATAACGATGGACTTTACAAGGCGGCTCGAAGTCGACATTCAGGCGGCGTGAATGTACTCATGATCGGTGGTTCGGTCCACTTCATCCGCGACAAGATCGGCATCGACACTTGGCATGCCCTCGGTACGCGTGCGGGCGGAGAAGTCGTCGGCGGTGATTTCTGATTCGATTCGCTGGGACTTTGCCTCATCATGTCGAGGCTTAACGATCTGCCCGGTTGCCGAGCAATGGATCGAGGTGAAAAAATAGAATCTCAATCCCCATACGACGACGGCCGCGGCGGCAACAGCGTCGGCATGATGGGCACCGTCGGACCCTCGTCTAATGGCAGTGGCGGGATGCGATCGAGCGGTGGTGGTTCGGCCATTAGCTTGATCGTGATGTCCTTATCGGTCTCGTAGACTTGACCGTTGGGCGTGGTGAATTGCACGGCGACTCGTAGACGCTCTTGCCGGGGCAGCTTCTTCCAGTGCAGAACCACATGATAGCCGCTGCCGAGCAGGCCGCTCTTCCAGGTTCGGCGTAGATCAAGGGCGCTCACATCCCAGGTATTCAACGGCACTTTAACGCCGCCAGGCATGATCTCCCAGACGCTGACCATCAGCGTTCCCAGGGCCCGCACAGGATTGCCGTCCTCGTCTTTGGGAACAACGACAACCTGAAAGGCTTCGTCACCAGGTTGGCGATCATCGTTGACGCCGCCGGTGCCGTTGGCGAGGACGATGCTTTTGGGGGAAAGGACAGAAGTGTCGGTGCCGGAAGCGCCGCCCTTGCGTTGCAGAAACTCGCGTTCGAGCGATTCGTTCACCAGGCGAGTGCGTTCGAGTTCGCTGTTCGCTTCGCGAAGCTGGCGTTCTTTGGTGCGCAATTCCGCTTCGACGAGATCGCCCCGGCGCGAGGAACGGCAACCGGGAACAACCAGCAAAGGGATGAGCAACCAGAGTATCGTCGCGGCGATCCGCATGAGAATCCATTCGTTCAATGGGATCGCCGCTCCAATGCGTCGATCCCTTAACTCACATGTACTGGCGGATTGAGCTGGTCCGGTATGCGGTTCAACACATTGTCCACGATGCCGTAGTCGCGGGCTTCGGTGGCATCCATGAACTTATCGCGATCCGTATCACGCTCAATCTTTTCCAGCGTCTGCCCAGTATGCTTCAGCAGAATCTCGTTCAGGTGCCTCTTGGTGCGGATAAATTCCTTCGCGTGAATCAAGATCTCGGTCGTCGTTCCTTCGGTGCCCGCCAGCGGCTGGTGGATCATCACACGGGAATTTGGCAGGGCGTTGCGTTTTCCCTTCGTGCCCGCACACAGAAGCACAGCTCCCATGCTGGCACATTGACCGATGCAGTAAGTCGAGACATCGCACGTGATGTACTGCATCGTGTCGTAGATGCCCATCCCGGCGGTGACGGAACCGCCCGGGCTGTTGATGTACAGGTGAATGTCCGCCTTCGGATCCTCGAACTGGAGGAACAACAGCTGGGCGATGATCAGATTCGCGCTCACATCATCGATCGGCCCTTGCAGGAAGATAATGCGGTCTTTGAGCAATCGGCTGTAAATATCGAAGACGCGCTCTTCCCGGCCGCTTCGCTCGACGACATAGGGGACCAGGGGCATATCAATTCTCCAGTCAGGCACCCGTCCCTCATCGAAAGGAATCGGCTGCCGGTTGATGGTTCATGAGGTCATCCGCGTGGTTGGGGCGTGATCTCGGGCGGAGATCGTCAGTTCGCCCCGTCATACTCGCGGCAACGATTGGTTGAGTCAGTAGGCCTGGTCGGATCACACCGGCCGTTCGCGAAAGGCGAGAAAAGCCGGCGTTTACTTCTTCGCGGCATCCACCTTCTGGAGCACATCGTCGACGATGCCGAACGCCTTCGATTCGGCGGCATCGAAGAACCGATCGCGCTCGGTTTCTTTCTCGATGGCTTCGACCGTCTGTCCGGTGTGCTTGGCAAGGAGTTCATTCAGCCGCTGGCGGTCCTTCATGAACTCGTTTGCGGTGATCTCGATATCAGACACCTGGGCATAAGGCACCTGGCCCCACGGCTGATGCATCATCACTTTCGAGTTCGGCAAGGCGTAGCGTTTGCCCTTGGTCCCGGCGGTGAGAATGATCGCGGCCCCGCTGGCGGCCAGGCCGGTGCAGTAAGTGCAGATGGGACATTCGAGAAACTGCATCATGTCGTAAATCGCCAGGGTGGCGGAAACTGAGCCGCCTGGGCAATTGATGTACATGTGGATTTCCTGCGATTTGTTCTCGTATTGCAGGAAAAGCAGCTTCTGGATGGTGATGTTCGCCAGATAGTCGGTAATAGCGGGGTTGCCGCCCGTCTCCGGCGAACTGCCCAGGAAAATGATGCGATTATCGAGCAACAGGTCGCCCGTGGACATCTGCCGCATGCGAGTGTAATCGCGGTAACGCTGAATCTGCGGTTCGATGAGCGGTCCTGCGCCGTGATACGGTGCGGTCATCGGAAAGCCTTTCGTTGGGCCGCGAGAGTGAGCCCCCCGCGGCTATGGGTTCGTCATCCCTGAGGAGCCTCGTCGGACGAGCCGGGCATGGCCTCTTCAGACATCGTGGCCACTTCGCCTTCCTCGTCTTCCGTCTTGAGCTCGACGTCCTCGTACACTGCATTCTGTAGGACCAAGTCAAGAGCGCGGCGTTCGAGCAGTTCCGTGGCCAGGGCTTCGATGTAGTCTTCCTTCTCGAGCCGGGCCCGAACTTTACGCGGACTTTCGTCGCTTCGAGCGGCAATCAACTCGATCTCTTCGTCGATATCCGCCTCGGAAATTTCGATTTTTTCGACCTCGGCAATCTTCTGCAACACGAAGTGCTCACGCAGCGCCAGGGCCGTGCTCTGAATCACGTCTTGTTCGAGTACTTTGCGCCGGCCGACGATTTGTTCATCGGTCATGCCGCCCGATCGCATTTCCATGACGCGTTTCTGGAGGGCCTTTTTCGATTGTCGGACCAGCAGATCCTGGGGAAGATCCCACTTGCTGGCGTCGCCGATGGTCGACAGAATTTGCTGCCGATACGATTGCCGCTGAATGTATTCGAGCCGGCGGTTCAGAACCGCTTCGAGCACTTCCTCGAATTGATCTTCGTTGCGGACGCCGAATTCCTGGAGGAGAGCGGGAGTCATCTCGGGCAGACGAATGACCTTGATATCGTTGATCTTGAAGCGGGCGTTGATCGCCTTGCCTCGCATCGCCTCGGAAGTAATGCTTTCGGAGAGCTTGATTTCGACGTCGCGTTCCTCGCCCACCTTCGCGCCGGCCAGCGTTTTGCCGAATTTCTCGGCGAGGCCGTCGGACAGTGCCAGTTGCTTTTCGACTTTGATGCGGATTTCTTTCAGGTTGTTCAGAACGGTGTCGCCATCCTTGATTTCGACGTCGGCGACGATGTAATCGTCGAGATCGACCCTGACGTCGTCGCCCTCCTTCGG
The DNA here is from genome assembly GCA_021413475.1 of Planctomycetota bacterium. Lineage (GTDB taxonomy): Bacteria > Planctomycetota > Planctomycetia > Gemmatales > Gemmataceae > JAIOQJ01. The sequence goes on from JAIOQJ010000135.1 coordinate 5,197, forward strand.
AACCAGGATGCCGGCCGGTTCGAGCAACCGATGGCGCTCCTTCTTGATGTCGGCCGGGGTGAAGGTCTTCACCGGGCGTTTGAGCGTAAGGCCCTTGTAGGCGGGCAGATCGAACTCGGGCCGCACCTCGACGTCGAATTCGTAAGTAAAGGGGCCTTCGTCCGGAATTTCTAACTTGGACGGATCAAGATCCGGAGCAGAAAGCGGCGAGATCTGGTTTTCGGTCGCCAGCTGTTCCAGGCTGGCCATCAGAACTTCGGTGCGAACCTGCTCTTCGACCGAGCTTTTGAAGCGGCGTTCGATGATCTTGCGCGGTGCCTTGCCGGGCCGGAAGCCGTTGACCTGCGACGTGTCGCTGCGCACGAGTTCGGTGTACTTGTCGTCAAAGCGATCGTCGATCGCCTGGCGCTGGATGATAACCTTGATGTGTTTTTTGCACGGGCCGACGTCGCTGATTTCGACGGATTGATCGAGTTTTTCGACCTGTTCGGCGGGTGCTTCGGCGACGGCGGTGCCTGCCTGGGTGTCGATTTCGTCAGCCATTCGTAAATCCCCTGAAACGAAGCAAGCCGGGAAGTGCGGTTGCGGAGGTCAATGACCCCCGTTTCACCTGGACTTCACGGCCTGCGTATGAAGTAGCGAAAAGCGGGTGATGGGATTTGAACCCACGACAACCTCGTTGGCAACGAGGTACTCTACCACTGAGTTACACCCGCAATTGGGAAAAGATATCGCTACATTATATCGCGTACCTTGCGATTTCAAGAGCTTTCAAGCGAAGTCCTTCCCGTTCTGCCGTATCCGCAAGGTTCTTTCCTTGTCCCAGTGTTATAGAACCCCCGGATCGGCTGGAAAGAGGAGCTACGCGGGTTTGTTGGCATGACGCTCGAACAGCGGACGACTTTCACCCTTGCTTCAGCCAGCGGGCCAACACGGCCGTGGTATAATCTTCCGTACGGTTGTGCGGGAAATTCGTAGAAGGGCACCTTAAATTTTGCCGGACCTACGCATTTCCCCATTTCCTCAGGAAAGGGCGTTCCTCATGTGGCGTGCTAATTTTCTGGTTTTGACGATTCTCTCGTTTCCGTTCACTTTTGCGACGCCGACATGTGCTGCCGATCTGGAGAAATATCTCCCCAAGGAAACAGACGTTGTTGTCTCCTGTAATGTTCGGCAGGCACTCGATTCGAGTATCGTGAAGGATCACGCACTCGCTCTCATCAAGACCACGCTGACGGGCAGCAAGGACGCCCAGGAGGTCATTAAGACACTTGGGCTCGATCCGTTGACCGATTTTCAACGCGTTTCGATCGGCTTGAACCTCGATAACGTGCAATCACCGAGCATGCTCACCATCATTGAAGGGAAGTTCGACCTCAGAAAGATTCAGGAAGGCATCGACGAATTCATCAAGCAAGACCCGAAGAAGTTCGGCAAGGAACAAGTTGCCGGCAACACGGTCTACCGCATCGCCGCCATGGGGCGAGCAGCCATGTACACCTCCCTGGTCGATTCGAGTATTGTCGTCATCTCGTCGAGCAAAGAACCCGCCGCCGCCGCTTTCGATGCTTTCAAGGGTACTCGCAAGCCGGAAATCCGCAAGGAACTGGCCGACTTGCTCGCCAAGGCTGACAGCACATCGTCGCTTTTCATGGTCGCGCACACCAAGGGTCGGCTGGCCAATCTGCCTTTCCTCGACAACGAGATGAAGCGGTTGCTCGATCAGATCCATACCATGACCGTCGCCGTGCGGGTTGAACGCGACGTAACGCTAGATCTGGCTATTGGCGCTGGCACTTTGGATGAGGCCAAGAAAATGCACACGCTTGTCGCGGGCGGCCTGGAATTCGGCAAACTCCAGGTAAAGGTGGCCGTGACCCAACAACCGGAACTGCAAGCCATCGCGGATCTCGTCAATTCGATGACGGCCGCACAGAAAGACAAGACGGTAGTGATCTCCGGCAAAGTGGGCGGCGACGCGATTGGGAAGTTGATTAAGAGTGGGAAGTGATCCCTTTTACCCGAGCCCGAAGCGCCAGCAAGGGAGTAATCGTATCCCTTGCTGGCGCTTCGGGCTCGGATGAATTGCGAATGCAGATTCATTGCCTCACGGCATCTTCGATGAATACGATCGATGCCGATCGAGATGATCGTCATCGAGACGCGTCGTTCCGAGGTTCTTCGCGTTTCGCTCCAAAGAGTCGGCAACAATTCGCTTCCAGCGGTCGTACTTCCACAAAAATGTATCGACGGGCATTCGTGCCGGTTTATCTTTGCCGATTTTCGGAATCGTCGTCACATTCAACGTGACGACTCTGAGCGGAGAGGCGACGAAGACCGGCACGAACCGGATCTTGGGTTTCGCGATCAGCGATGGGATCATCACTTTCTTGAATTCGTCGTTCGATTCCGCGGCCAGATCTTGATGAGCGAGAATGATCCCCTTCCCCAGATCGATCAGAAGATTAAAATACTGCCCCCCAGGAAACGTCTTTTGCGCTTCGGCGAGTGCGAAGCGGTCCCTCAAAAATTCGACCCGGTAGAGCTTCATCGCCTCGTCGAATTTTTTCTCGCGGATGTAAATCATCGTCAGGTCGAGCAAGGCATTGGTTACTTCCAGATCGGATTTGTTCTCCCGATCTTTCAGCTTTCGAAGGGCGTATTCCTCCTGCGCCCGGGCCGGGTCCGGAAATAAATCGTCTTGAACGGAAGCCTGTTGCTTTGGCTTGGCCGAATCGGACGTGGAAGTCTGCCAGTGAATGGCAGCACCCACGCCGCCGGCACCGATCATCACAAGGGAAATCAAGGCCCAGCGGAGCCAGGGCGTTGGCGGCCCCATCAGCGGTTGAGTGTCGCCGTTGGGCA
>JAIOQJ010000136.1 GCA_021413475.1 Planctomycetota bacterium
TTAAGCAATAATTGGAGGCCCGCTGCGTTCTTCCGCAATATCATCACTCATCATCACAAAACCATAGATCACACCATCATGATCCAAAGCACCAAACGCTCAATTCTTCGATCAATTCACATCGTCTTTGGCCTGACGATCCTCGGCTACATTTATGGTCCGCCGGAGGAAGTCTTGCCGTATCGCGACAATTTTCGGTTTTTCTTTGTTCCCGTCATTCTCATTACCGGATTCTGGATGTGGAAAGGCCATGCCGTTCGACGGCTGATTTCGAAAGGAAGTGAACCCAATGGCTGACAAGAAACCCAAGAAGCCCGCCAAGGCCGCGGCAGCCAAACCTGACCGTGCGCCGCTGAAGCCCAACGCGGACGGCGTTGTCCTCCTTTCTGGCGGCAATCCGCAGATCGCGAAGGGGTATGGCGACGCCCCCGTGCAGGCCTTTATCGCGGCTATGCCCGGTTGGAAACAAGACGTTGGACGCCGCCTCGACGAGATCATCACACGCACCGTTCCCAACGTTTACAAGGCGGTGAAGTGGAACACGCCCTTCTACGGCTTCGAGGGCGAAGGCTGGTTCCTTGGCTTTCATTGCATCACGAAGTACGTCAAGGTGGCGTTCTTCCGTGGCGCGTCGCTTAACCCCGTGCCACCCGGTGAGTCCAAGCAGAAGGAAGTTCGCTACTTCCACATTTACGAGAACGACGAAATCGACGAAGCTCAGTTTGCCGACTGGGTGAAACAGGCTAGCCAATTACCCGGCGAAAAAATGTGAACGGCCGGGTCTCAACGACAATTCGAAATTCGAGGCGATTATCCATGGAAATCAACAACGCGAAGCTGGGTAACTTTTGCTGGTTTGAATTAGCGACCAGCGATCAACGGTCCGCCAAGACGTTTTATGAGGGGCTGTTCGGCTGGACGGCGAGCGATTTCCCAATGGGGCCGAATTCGTTTTACACCACATTCCAACTTCGCGGCCGGAAGGTGGGGGCCGCCTACACGATGATGCCAGAACAGAAGCAGCGGGGCGTGCCGCCGCATTGGAGCACCTATGTTGCCGTGGCCAACGTCGATGAATCTCTGGCCAAGGCGCAGACGCTGGGCGGTAGCGCGCACTGCGGCGGCATGGACGTTGCCGAACATTGGCGGATGGCGGTGCTGAGCGATCCAACGGGGGCGGCTATCAGCCTATGGCAACCGAAGCAGCACCACGGCGTCGAGATCTGGGGCGAGGAAGGCGCGTTCTGCTGGAGCGAGTTGATGACGAGCGACACCGCCGCCGCGACCAAGTTCTACACCGCGCTCTTCGGCTGGAAGACAAAGGTCAGCGAAGGGGCCGGCTTCCCGTACACGCACTGGCAGAACGAGGGCACCGACATCGGCGGTATGATGGCCATCCAGGAGCAGTGGGGCCCAATGCCGCCGAACTGGGGCAACTATATCCAGGTCAAGAACTGCGACAAGACGGCCGCCAAAGCCGCGACGCTCGGCGGCAAAATCTGCATGCCCCCCTCCGACATCCCCAACACCGGCCGCTTCGCGATGCTGCAAGATCCTCAAGGGGCGATGTTTTCGGTGATTGCGTTGGTGGCGATGGAGAAGGGGTGAGGGTTTGGAATTAAGGACTGTTCGTCGCCTGCCGCAAGTCCTCGTGCTCAAAGGCCGATCCCATCCGCTCGATTTCGGTTGCTCGTATGCCGAGTCGTCGGGCTTCGTTTCGCCACGAAGCGACGGCTTGGCCTACTTCCTTCGCGATTCGACGAGCCATCTTCTTGTCGATTCCGAAATACTCGGCAACTTGGTAGGCCAGTTTCAGCGATGCGGTGGGATCCTCATCATCGACTGCCAGACTCAAAATTCGCGGCCGAATATCCGTGGGAGTCGGATTGAGGTCGTATGCCGGCGACAGCCGCCAACCGGCGGGGCCTTCCCAGAGGAGACCGTGATTGCGCAAATGATCATCGACGTTGGAAATCAGGATCGAGAACACGATTCGACGCCATAATTCGACCAAATCCTCTGACGGAGCCGCACTACATTAGCGGAGGCCGTCGGCAATTTCCAAGTAACTGTGGGACTCGTTGTCGCTGGCCCCAAGCAAGCTCATGGTGGACAAGAAGGGAACACGGCGAGTGCCAATGCGATCGAAGCGGTTCAGCAATAAGACCGACCGATTCGCAATGGTTTCCAATCGGCCTTGTGAAGCATGAATACCCGCTGATGAGGCCAAGCGAAGTGCCAGTGCTTCCCAGGCAGGTTGATCGATTTCGTCGCCTGGGTGCGGAAACTTGGCGATCAATAAGCGATTATCATGATCGCGCACCGACGCTTTTGGACGCGCTCCGCCCAATGATGAGCCAGGAGCGAGCAACAGCCGCAAGTCATCATCCGTATCCTCGTCGTTGGCCATGCGATCGGCGGCGGCAAGCAAAGTTGGCAGTTCAACGAGCGGCGGCACGCGGGGCCCGTCGCCGGCGACAGCCAGGAATGGTCCGCCGAGTTGTTCGGTAAATCGCAACGCGCCTTGGCGCGTTTCGTCGTCAACGCCGAGCAGGCAATCGATTTCATTCATGGCCCGTGGGGGGCGGTTCTCTGCTCTCGCGCGTTGTCGCTCCGCGCGGCGCATCAGCATACGGCCCCAACGATCCGGTGCCGAGTCGCCGAACGCCCCGAACATCGCATGGCCGGTGTGGGTATGGTGCGCCAAGTCGTGCAAGACTAAAGCGGGCTCTAAAGCAAAGCGCGACGAATGGCTGAGCCAACCCGCATCGTAAGTGAAGGTGGCACTCTCGCGGTTCTTTCGAAAGCGCGCGTAAAGCGTTCCGACCAGCACAGGCTCGCCGTCGAGATCGACGTGGACATAGGCGGTACGATCGCTCATGGCTTCGGTTCTCGCTTACGCCGCGGCAGATAGATTTTCTGCGGCAGGCGTTCGTCTTCCAAATCCAGGCCAATGTCATCGACACGGACGTCGGCAAGATCCGCAAGGTGCTTTTCGAGTCCCAGAATGAACAGTACAGTAGCGTAGATGCCGAGTGACACCTGAGGAACGCCTTTTTCGACGCGGGCCAGCGTGGCCCGGCTGATCATGGCGCGCTTGGCCATGAGCGTGGTCGGGATACGGCGACGCTTTCGCGCGTCAGCGATATCGCTGCCCAGTTTTTTCAATGCGTGCCTGACCGGCAGCGGTAACGAGGGGAAGGCTTTTGATCGCATTTTATTGGCTCATACATGATGCTGTAATTGAGATTATCGTATCATATATTATACATTAGTTCAATGCGGTTAGGTCAAGAACTGCGACGAGACGGTCGCCAAAGCAGCTTCCCTCGGCGGCAAAATCTGAATGCCCCCCACCGGCATCCCCAACACCGGCCGCTTCGCCATGCTCCAGGACCCCCAAGGGGCGATGTTTTCGGTGATTGCTTTGGTGGCGATGCAGAAGGGGTGAGAGGTGGAATGCGATGGTGTGGCGGACAATCCGCTCGACGAAGTTCAGGTCGTTGACTGAGTGACGCAAGCGGGCAACTTACCGCTTGAACGAATGTGAGATACCTCATGGCTGTTCGAATTCCTGAGCATCTGAAGAAGCGATTTGAATTTCTCGAAGGGCTCCGCGTCGAACACACGCTTCCCGCCCCATGGAGGGCCGCCGGCACATTTGCCGTTGGCGGACTAACCGAAGTCGGCTTTGCGGATTCCTCCGACCTTCTCATTTGCGTGTCGAGCGCCGGCCGGGGTGTCTTTGATTGCATGGCGAGCGATCGCATTGCCCGAGACGACAGCGAAGATTTTGAATTCGATTCAGGAAATTTACTAGTCGCTGGCATTGGTCCATTGGAAGGTCAGCGAATAAGGACAGCAGGGATAAGCGGTGGCGGTCTGGCGAGTACTGCTCGCGACGGTTGGGGCGTGGAGCGACATCCGTTCTCGTTTCCAGATGATGAGTTGTTTTTTTGTTCGCCAGGACAGACGATGCTTTGGACGAGACCAGGAGAAACTCCTCGGCTAACCAAGCTCGGTGGCTTTGTGACGGAACTCAGAGCCTTCGGTTTTTCGCCCACTGGACGATCATTTGTAATCGCAACATCGTCGGATGTGCTGATCTACGTTCGTGAATAGGTCCATCGATCGGCACTTGAAAGGTGCTGAGTGCAAGATCTGGCACCGGCATCCGGTGTGGTTTTTGGATGGCAATCCGATTGCCGGTTACAGCAAACTCAAGGACTGTATCCGCCTGTTGTTCTGGAGCGGCCAGTCGTTCGACGAACCCGATCTTGATCCAGAAGGCAGTTTCAAGGCCGCCGAGGCGCGATATACTTCGGTCGATCAAATTTCGGTCAAGGATCTGAAGAGTTGGCTGAAAAAAGCGGCCGAGATCCAGTGGGACTACAAGAACATCGTGAAGCGCAAGGGAAAACTGGTAAGGCTGACCTGCGTCTCGAAGAGACCAAAAAGCGGCACTACATCCGCTTTTCCGGTCGATACAAAAATCGAATCAAGTGACTGGCGAGCGAATATGCTCGCCCGGCTCCGAATTCTAATTCAACAGGCCGACCCGGAAGTGGTCGAGGAAGTGAAATGGCGAAAGCCATCCAATCCAGCGGGCGTTCCCGTATGGTCTCACGGCGGAATCATCTGCACGGGCGAAACGTACAAGAATGCCGTGAAGATGACCTTCGCCAAGGGGGCTTCACTCGAAGATCCGTCAGGCCTCTTCAACTCCAGCCTCGAAGGCAACACCCGGCGTGCCATCGATTTTCATGAGGGCGACACGATTGATGAAAAGGCGTTGAAGGCCCTCATTCGCGCCGCCGTGGCACTGAACACGTCGGCCGCTCGCTCCAAAAAAAACGAAGAGCTAATTTAATAGAGATGTTCGGACGCAATCGAGTTCACGGAGATTCCAACAGTGTCAAACTTTAATCGTCGGTTTATCGCCGTGCTGGTTCTGTTCCTTTCATTGGCGTCGAATGCCGCCGCTCAGAAGGGGCCGGAGACGACTCTAACCAAGCTTCCCCAGGATCACCCGTACCAAGCCGTGCTCGTCAAGTTCATGGCCACGCTTACCGAGAAGGACTTCACGCACGGCATCACCATGCCGATACCGGAAAACAAGGTGACCAGCACCGACCCGGACTACCTCTATAGACAATACATCCTGACGCTGATGCACCAGCCGCTGATTGGAAACAAGCGTGCCGCTCCCGCGATCACGGCACC
>JAIOQJ010000137.1 GCA_021413475.1 Planctomycetota bacterium
TGGCCCCGGTTGCAAAGAAACATCCGCCAGGCCAGCCAGGCAAACGCGCGCCATTTGTAACCCGGCCTGCAAACCGCCCGTGATGGCACCGCCGCAATCGATCACGCGCGCCCCGGCCACGGTCGCGACATTCACGCGCCAAGCCGCGGCGTTGTTGGCCAATACATCCGCGCAGGCTTGGGCTTGTTCGTTCAAGGTCATGGGAATTCTCTCTGAATCAAGGCGATCACCCAGATATAATACGAAGCGAATCCGCACTCTTTCAGGGAGCCACATGAATCGCCCTTACGATGTCACTTCGAAAGATCTGCTCGAGATATCTCCGGCCGACTGGCTCGCGTGGCTGGGCCAGCCACGTCCTCCGGAACTTGTTCGCGCAATCGACGCCGACGTTTCGACGATCTCGATGTCGGCAGATAAGGTTCTCTTCGTCGATGATCCGTCGCCGTGGATTTTGCACATCGAGTTCCAATCGAGCCGCGATGCCGAGCTTCCGCTACGTGCGATGGTGTACCAGATCTTGTTGCGCCACCGGCATGGCGTGCCCGTGGTGACGGTTCTGCTTTTATTAAGGGAACAAGCAGACGGACCCGAGCTGACAGGTGAATTGGAACTGTCAGCTCCCCTCGGCCGTTCCTGGGCATTTCGTTATGAGATCGTTCGCCTCTGGCAGCAACCGGTCGAGTTATTCCTGAAGGGCCCACCGTGCTTGATTCCGTTCGCCCCGCTCGCCGCTGTTGACGAAGGCACGTTGCCGCGAGTAATATCAGAGATGAAGAAACAAATTGAGAATGTCCATCCCGAAACACAAGCCCGGAAACTATGGGCGGCTTGCACGATCTTGATGGGGATGCGGTATTCAACGGAAGTCATTGACAAGGTATTGCCAATCATGATCAACCTGAAAGATTCCTCGACTTACTGGCTTATTCATGACCAAGCTGTCGCTGAGGGACTTCAAACTGGACGCCAGGAAGGACGCCAGGAAGGACTGCAGGCGGGGCAAGAAATTGGGGTAGTTCGTGGCCGTGCTGAACAGTCTCAGGCTACCATCTTGCGGTTGGGATTGAAAAAATTTGGCCCTCCACCCGAAGGCGCGATGGCGAAAGTCAGTGCTTTCGACGATCAGATCAAACTTAATGCATTGGTCGAGCGTATTCTCGATGTGAACAGTTGGGAAGAACTTCTCGCGGGCCAGTGACTTTGTGATTCGCTATTTTCGGCCCTTCCATTTCTCCAGGACCTACTGATGCGATCTTCTCCGCGCATCTTGATGTGCCCGCCGGACCACTACGGGATCGAATATGAGATCAATCCGTGGATGAGCCGGTCGATGGCTTCTGTTCGCGATCTCGCGTTCAAGCAATGGCGTGAACTCCGCGACACGTTACTCGGCCTGGGTGTGAAGATTGAAGAAATGACGCCGCAACCCGGATTGCCCGACCTGGTCTTCACGGCAAACGCCGGCCTGATGTTTCGCGATCGCTTCTTTAGCTCCCGCTTCATGCACGAGGTGCGGGCTAAGGAATCGCCCTTCTTCGACGCCTGGTTCCAGCAACACGATTTCAAAGTGATTCATTGGCCGGAGGGGATGTATCACGAAGGAGCGGGCGACGCGCTATTCTGCGGTGAGGCCTTATTTGCCGGTTACCGAACTCGTTCCGACGCATTGGCCCAACAATGGATTGCGGAGCAAGTTGGCGTGCGGGTACTGCCCCTCGAACTGGTCAATCCACGTTTCTATCACCTGGATACGTGCTTCTGCCCCCTGGCTGCCGGTGAAGCGATTTGGCATCCCGAGGCTTTCGACGCCTACGGCCGCCGCGTGATCGAGGCTCACGTTCCGAAACTGCTGGCCGTCCATGAGGAGGAAGCCAATCGCTTCGGTTGCAACGCCGTCGTCGTGGGCAAATCTGTAATTCACAACAGCCGATGCCCGCGCCTGGCAGAGGACCTGGAGAAACACGGCTATCGGTCGATCGCCGTGGAACTCGATGAGTTTCTGAAGGCGGGCGGCAGCGCGAAGTGTTTAACGCTGAGGATCGATGGCGAAGAGGCGGCCGCTTGGTAGCCGCCTCTACCACATCACCCCAACGCGAGGCGGCGGTTTCGCGCCGCGATGGAGCAAGACCGTTTCGCCAATGATCCCTGCCACGGCGAGAAAATGGAGAAGGATCACCAGACGCAACCAAGACGTCGTGCCAGGTTGGTAACGATTCTTTTCTCCCGCAATCTTCATCTCGGCAATTTGAATTTGTTCGGGCGTTTTGGCATCGCTCCGTAGCTGCTTGAAATCTTCTAGAACCTTGTACTTGATCGCCCATTCGATGCCGAAACCGGCAACTGACTGGATCAGTACCAGGAAGAGCGTAAGTCCCGCACAGGCGGAAATGAGCGCGGGTCGATAGCGCCAGACACCTTCAAGTGCCGTGGGTAATTTACCTTTCATCAACTTCATGATAGGATCGGCCCACGCCAGGGTCAGGCCGACGATCAAGAAGATGATGTAGGGCAACAGCCACCACGACGACCAAAGCCGTTCGTTCAGCGGCCCTTCCATTCTAAATTCGATTTCACTCACCGGATCGACGCTCATAAGTGCACCGAGAGCCTGCCAGCAGTTTTGCGTGTAGGCCCCGTAACCCGCCGGATAAAGACCGGCCCAATTGAAAAAACTCAGAATGAAAATTAGCGAGAAACAGATCGGTGCCAGCCACTCGCAAACAGCCCGGTTGAGCGCGACTGTATGGAATCGGGAGTATCCCATCGGGGTAGCAGGGATGCTTGATGTAGGTGAGTCTACGGGAGAAGATTCGGATGGAGGCGCGGCCGCAATAGGTTCGGGAATCGGCACGGGCGGTGGCGAAACCAACGGAGGAGGAAGTGGAGGAGGAGGCTGCGACGGCGCCGCCACGTAGCCTTGCGGCGCCGTGAAAATGTGGCTGCAAAATTCGCAGGTAAAATTCTTCCCAGCGTCCGTTTCAGGGATCGTGAGCGTTTTTTGGCAGTTCGGGCAGATCGACCGCATCCGCGTATCCTCACCGGTTCGGGATCAAGTTCCCTCCTTTTGTACCGGATCGAGGCCGGATTGACGATGCGGGGCCTATTGTCTGAACTTTTTCTTGCCCGCCATTTTTTGGCCCAGTAATGTCGCCGTTTCCTGGACCGACGCGGCCGCTCCGACGGACGAATCGATCGTCTTCGTGACGGGCTTCGATGGTTCGGCGTCCGGATTCTTGCGGAAAGTCACGACGTAATCCGCCCGAATTCGAAGGTCGCCCGCCTGCCTTGATTGAGTGTAGTTGACCTCGATCATACCGGGAACGTTTTCAGGTGCCTCGGCGATGACGATCAATTCGTCGCCGACGCCATCGAGCAAGGCCTTTGTGAATGCATCCTGAACCAATTTGCGTCTTTCGGCCACCCCTGCCTGATTTCCTTGCTCCGTGACGCGGACGGTGATAATTGGCAAGGGCTGTTCGGCCAGGTCTTCGAGAATCGGCGCCAGACCATTCAAGAGGACGGGATCGACCTTATCGTCCGCGATTCCCAGGTTTTTGATGGCTGGAATGACGATTTTAGGCGGTTCGTTCGGATTCAGATTCTGAATGCGATTCTCGCGAATGCGCTGAATGTTGTCCTTGTAAATCTTGCGGATCATGTCCTTGGCGGCCAAGGTACGTTCAATTCCTTAAAGAGGAAAACGCCGCCGACGCCGACCGCGATAATCAGGAGATACCAGAGAATGCTCGACGAGGCGCGTCCCTCCCGGCTTGGCACCGGCAAATCGTCGCCATCGAGACCTAAACCCTCGACAGTAATGTTTTGCGGGAATTGGCCGCTATCCGCGATCTCCTTGGCCAGACCGCTCAAAAGTACCGGCGGCAGCTTGTTAAAATCCGTATCCAAGTCAACGGGTTTGTTAACTCCGACATCTTCCTTCGCACCCGTCCGCAGCCAAACGACCAGATTCAAGAAGATGACCAGCCAGCGGCCCAGAGCTTCGTTCGTCACAATATAATTCAGCGCCCCACCCTCGAGCCGCACGACAATCTTGGTGTTCTGGTAGTTGCCATCGCTTTTGAAATGCTGGGTGCCGCTGGCATCAATCAGACCCGCCAAGTTGGTGGCGATTACTTTCGAGCCTTTGCATTCCCAGAGGGTTTCCGCATCGGCATAAATGAAATGCCCCGCGCTGCGTGAGCCTGATGACATCCAGATCCGTATTCCAGCGAGGATCAACCAACCGCCGAGAAGGATGCCCGCGGTTTGCAGCATCGCGACCGCCAGTGGCTCTTGCTCCATGAGTTGAAAGGAAAGGATAAACGAGCCGAGGAAAATCACCAAACCCATGAAGAAGCCGCAGCCAGCCAAGGAACTGGATTGCGGAATAAAAACGCCCGGCATTCCCTTTCCCGCGCGGTCGCGAACCTTCAGTAGATATGCGCGTGATGCATCATCGAGTTCTTCGAATTGAAATGATTCGGAGAGGGCCATGCGCGAAATCCTCCTGCGAGCCCGGTTGCTCAATCAACCATCTGATGGGGAATAAAACGGCTGGTGTTTCCCGTGATCATCGATTCGTCTTCGCGAATGCCAAGGCCGCAGGCCACGTCGTTGACGATCCAACTTCCGAAGACGGGAAATCGACCGTCATACGATTTCATGGGTGCGAGTTGTTGATAGACACAAGGACAATCGGTATACGGACCGTCGGTCTCCTGTTGCAATCTACCATTCACGAAAAGCGAAATATTCGCCCCTTCACGTGCGTGGACCGGCTTGCGGACATAGTCTCCTCCCTCCAATGGAGTGAACGATGCTGGGAGCAGATAAGGGCTATTAGGGTGTCGTTCGTACAAAAGTGGCAAAATTGCTTTGCAACTCAGGATCATCTTCCAGGCGGGCTCCATCCAGCGGGTATGCGTGAACGGAATGTGTTTGCCGAAATCCTCACGAACAAGCCATTCCCAGGGATAGAGCTTGAAGCAGCGATCGATCGCCACGCCAGACATATCGATGAATTGCTTCAGCTTGGCATTCCAGCCGATCTGCTGAACGTCCAGATAGACTGTTTCGAAACCAGCCTGGATGGCGGTGTCGCGCAGATACTCGACCGTGATATAGTCTTCGACGTTGCTTTCGAGTGCGCAAAAGTGGATCGGCCGGGAATCGCGTTCGTGCAACGCCTTCCAGGCATCGATCAGATGTTCGTGGATACTGTTGTATTGATCGCCGCGCTCGTCCACATCCTTGAGCCAGAACCACTGGGCGACGGCGGCCTCGACGAGAGCGGTCGGCGTGTCCGCATTGTATTCGAGCATTTTCGGCGGATGCACGCCGTCAAACGCGAAATCGAAACGGCCGTATATCGACGGCTCGCTTTCCTCCCAGGAGCGGATGACTAGCGATTCGAAGTCTTTGGGTACCAAAAAAAGGCCGAACATCCGTTCGTCAATGACTTCCTGCACCAGATCAAGACACATCTGGTGTAGAGTCTGCGTGGCGGTTTCGAGGGTATCGACCTCGTAACTGGAGAGTTGATAAGAAGCCGACTCGTCCCAGTATTTTTCGCCACTTGGCGTATGGAAATGCAGGCCGTATTCCTCGACCCGCTTTTGCCAGTTCGGCCGCGGGTCAAGGTTGATGCGGTGCATAGCTCAAGCTCCGCCTGAAGCATGGGCTCCGATGCTGCCAAACCCGCCGCGCGACGAGATGCCGCTCGCCATCGCCGGAGAAGTACTCGCCCGCCCGGCATAACCACCGCCGTGGAGGAAGATGAGCGGCATGTGCGAGTGGGTCCGGTGGTGTGAACCACTGGCTTGCTTCTTTGCCTCTTCTTCCTCTTTGGCGAAGAGATCATTATTTTCGCGGTAGAAAAAATACCCGGCAGTCAGAATGCCGGCCCCTAGAAGCACCAGGGAGAACTCTCGACTCATGCGGGCCATGGTTCAGTCCTCGTTACGTGATTCCGATCGCGCTTTTTGTGAGTCTCAATGTCCGATTCGACAACCATACGTTATTCAAATTCGGAAGGGGAAGAAGAATCCCGGAATAGACAATTTATATTTACCCGGAGTTCGGCCGTTTCGCTACTGGAAAATCGCTACGACTTTCGCGATCGGTGTTTATGACGACTGCGATTGAACCGCCGCCACGGCATTCAGCATCGACTCGAGTTGTTCCAAATGACCGCTTTCCGTGAATCGGCGGGCAACGTTCCAAGCTCCCTCCCGCAACCGTTGCCAGTGATCCTGATCGCGTAGAGCGCGAGCGATGGCGTCAGCGAGACCGGTCGACGTCGGCAGATCGCCTGCCGCAATTTCGCCTGATTCTCCCGTGATTAACCAGTCGGGAATCCCGCCAACCGCAAAGGCCACGGCTGGTAGGCCGACGCAGCCAGCTTCGATTCCCACCAAGGCAAAAGGCTCCGACCAGGTGCTGGGAACGGCAAGCAAATCGCAGGAACGCATCAAGCGTTGTCGTTCTTCTGAACCGATCCAACCGGTGAATTCCACTGCAATTTTGAGCGACTTCGCGAGAATCTCCAGAGTTGAACGCTCAGGGCCATCACCGGCTACCACGATCGAAAGGGTGCGATCAAGAAGCTGTTGAGCTCGCGGGATCGCACGTAGGAAAAGATGACCCCCTTTCAGTTCAGTCAAGCGACCGATCAAAAGCACTCGATTGCTGAAGGCTCGTGGAGTAGGTGCCGCAGGGTCAGCCTGCAAACCGGGAGGGAACAGGGGAAGTAATTGCAGTCGCGATTCGGGAACGCCGATTTGTCGATATTCGTCGAGCATGAATCGAGTGGCGACGGCAATTCCGGCAACCTGCGGAAGTAAATGCTGCCGTTGGCGTTGCAAACGGTACTCACGAAACATGGTGACCGGACTCAGGCCGCCACATCGGCGAGGCAAATAATAGGCAAGGCACATCGGTCCCAAAACTCTCGGACAGGGTCGCGCCGTGGGAAAACCGAGTCTTCTCGTGCCGCTGATGCATGCTCCGTAATGATTATGGCAGTACAGGAGCGTGGGAAACCGCTCGATCAAAGCAGCGTCCCAATCAGGATCGTCGAGCCCATGTAGGTAACAAACGTCTGGCCGCCATCCCGAGAGTGCGTCGAAGAGCGCATTCCGCTCCACGCCTTCGGTATGCCAAAAGGTCAGGTTGGGGCATCGCTCGAGAACGGTTGGACGATCGTCTGGAATCGTGCGTTGTGTTAGAAACGCGATTTCGTGGCCGCGTCCAATCAAGAGAGGCAGTGCTTCACGAAGATAGGATTCGACCCCACCAACGATTTCGGAGTGGGTATTGGCGACAAGTACACGCATCGCAATTCATCCGGATGACGGATCTGACCACACGAAGCATTGTACTTTGTTTGAATACCAATTCGAGTGATCCTAATAATATGAATATCGTTTGATTGTAACGATCAAAGTTGGTATTAGCACAAGGTCTGCTAGCAGAAATGACCGAATTTCGACCGTCTTCGGGCACCAACTATTTGCGTTCGAAAACAATTTGAGGCCGGCATACAACTCGGCTGGAGTGACAGGAATACCTGTAACTATGATATTAGTCTGATCTTCAAGTCGTTGCGAACTTGCTCTACCCAATCCCGAACTGAGTCCAAAAACGCAGCAATTGTTCGGAAAAAAACGATTTGATCGCCCGCAAGAAGCCGTTAAAATCGACCCATTCAACGATGGAGCCATGCTTCTTCCGTCCTTACTGATTATTCTCATTTAACCCATTTTACTGTTGACGTAATTTTTAACTGGCTTTACTATCTACTTCGGCTTAACAAAAGCAGAATCAGTTTTCCCCGCAGTAGAACAGAGACACACTCTCACTCAACATCGTTCGGAACATCGCAACTAGCTCAGCACCTTCAACTGCTTGTGGGGAAATTCGCGACGCGTTTGTGTATCTGAGTTGAATGCCAGGGCTAAGTTGCACCAAGAGAGGATCGATTCGCATGTACAGTATGGTATTGATGATGGCGGTCAGCACTTCCCCGGAAGCTGCTGCGTGTGGCAAGAGCGTCGGATGCATCGGGGCTTCGTGCCAAGGTGTGGTCGTCGCTAGCTGCAACGGCTGCGGCGGCGGACATCGCCTGTTCGGCGGCGGCTGCCATGGCTCGAAACTGTTCGGTGGCGGCTGCCACGGCGGTGGCTGCAACGGTCACGTCGCTGCACCCGTTGCTAGCTGCAATGGCTGCTACGGTTGCAACGGTGGTTGCAATGGATGCCACGGTGGTCTGTTCAAAGGCGGCCTGTTCGGCAAGCACAAGAACAAGGGCTGCAACGGCGGCTGCGTCGGCTACGCTCCGGTTTCTGGATGCATCGGCACACCGGTTTACGATGCTCCGAGCGGCACGATTGAGCAAAAGAAAGAAATGCCGAAAGTCGAACCGAAGAAGGGTGGCGTGACCTCGCTCCCGACCCCGGCTTTCATCACCGTCAATGTCCCGGCCGACGCCACGATCACGATCGACGGCGCTGCCACCAAGTCGACCTCGGAAGTTCGCGTCTTCTCGACCCCGGTTCTGAACCCGGGAACCGTGCATTACTACACGCTGACGGCTCAAGTCGTTCGTGAAGGCAAGACCTACACGAGCACCGAAACCGTTGCCGTCGAAGCAGGCATGAAGACCCAAATCAGCCTGAATCCGAACGTCGGCTCGGCTTTCGCCAGCAAGTAATTTGATTCGTTTCATGTTTCGAGTTTCGTGTTCCAAGTCATCACTTGAACTCGAAACAAGAAACTCGAAACGATGAACTAACCGGGGTGGGGATGCCGCAACGCATCCCTCCTCCGGCTTTTTTCGTTATTGATCCTTCTCGGATCCCTCTCGTTTTCAATTCATTCCCAAGCTATAATCGCGTGATCTCGTTCAAGGAGCCATGCGATCGAAATGGATGGCGAACTCTGCCGGCCGCGCGTGCGGAACATGGTTTTCTGCATGTATACACGGCCGCTACACCCGGAACTCTTCGAGACGCTCGCTTCCAAACGCGTCGAGCGCGAAGACTACACGCTGACTATCCGTATCACTCCTTCCGGACACGTACTGACATGGGTCACTCCGGATTTGTACCTGGCCGAGATCATCGCCGGCGACGATCAGTCCCTGCCGCGCATGGGCAAACTATTCCGGCATCGCTTCCAGGGCGAACGCACGGGAACTCTGTCGCCCCGCTCCGGCATCCGCTATCAGACCGGTTCGCAGCTCGAAATTCTCCCCGAGGATATTTTCACCAGCCTCCATGATGAACTTCTGGTCGACGGCACGAAACGCGGCCTTTTGTACCATCAGCGACCCCACCACCGCTTGGCACTCTGCCCGCTCGATTACGTCACCGTCGAAGCATGGAAGGGAACCATCTCCATCAACACCTTTCACACGTTCCCCGACGAATGCGCTATCGTGAAGACGCAATCGCTGATCGAGCGGTTGTGACACATTTCGTTTCCCCTGAGCCAACTCGGGCTTGGTTGATAAACTGACCATTAGCAAGTAGACCGGTTGCTCCTCAACCGGGTCTTACCGGTTGCGGGGCAACCGGTCTACTTTTTATCCAAGCCTTGGCCGAGGGGGGCGTGACCGTTGCCGAGGTGACGCTCACCGTTCCCAACGCCCTGGATGTCATCCGTAAGGCACGCCAGGAACTGCCGAGTAACATTCTTCTGGGTGCGGGCACAGTCCTCGACACCGAATCAGCACGGGCCGCGATTTTGGCCGGGGCGGAGTTCATCGTCGCGCCCACGCTGAACCTCGACGTCATTCGCCTCTGCCATCGCTACGACAAACTCGTGATGCCCGGTGCCTTCACGCCGACAGAGATCCTGACGGCCTGGGAAGCGGGTGCCGACATCGTGAAGGTCTTCCCCGCTGAGAATCTCGGCCCGATGTTCTTCAAAGCGATGCGCGGCCCGCTGCCCCAAGTTCGGATCATGCCCACCGGCGGCGTCGACCTCAACACGGCGGCCGAGTTCTTGAAAGCCGGCGCCTGTTGCCTCGGCATCGGCAGCCAGATGGTCGAACCAAAAGCGGTCGCCGCTCGCGATTTCGCTCGTTTGCGCGACCTGGCCCGGCAATATGTGTCGATCGTCAAGCAAGCCCGCGGATGATCGCGGGAAAGTAAGATTTGAACCACAGAGGCACAGAGGCACAGAGGCACAGAGGCACAGAGGCACAGAGAAAACCAGAAGAGATAAAATCGTCTGCCAACTACGCAGCAAATATTCTTATGTTCGAGGAAGTACATCCTCTTCTTTTCTTGTTTTCTCTGTGCCTCTGTGTCTCTGTGGTTCAAATGTCTTTGGTTTTGTTTTTGTTCCGCGTGCATTCAAAGAGCAGTTTGCCATGTCCCAAGTCATCACGCTCGGCGAAGCGATGATCCGCCTCGCGCCGCCGCATTACCGTCGTCTCGAACAGACGGATACCCTCGACGTCGAGATTGGCGGCGCGGAACTGAACACGGCCGTCGGCCTCGTCCGTCTCGGCCGATCGGCTTCGTGGGTTTCGCGTCTGACATCGAACGCCCTGGGCCGAGTTCTCGCGAACCGTGCCCGCGAAGCGGGCGTCGATACCGATGACATTCTCTGGACCGATCAAGATCGCGTCGGCGTCTATTTCGTCGAATTTGGCGCGGCCCCGCGGCCTTCGAGCATCATCTACGACCGGGCCAACTCCGCGATGGCCATGCTTCAACCGGGCATGCTCGACTGGAAAAAAATCTTCGCCGGTGCTTCCTGGCTCTATGTCACCGGCATCACGGCTGCTTTGTCGCCAAGTTCTTCGGAAGCGACCCTCGAAGCGCTACGCGCAGCGAAAGAAGCAGGCCTGACCACCTGCCTCGATCCCAACTACCGGGCCAAGCTCTGGAGCGTAGACGAGGCGGCCGAGTGGCTAAACCAGGCGATCAAATATATCGACGTCTTGATTACGAACCCCGAAGACATCAACCGCTTCTTTCATATCCCGAACGCCGACAACGAGAAGGCGATGGCTGCCGCCGTCGAAAAGTTCAAGCTCAAGGCCATCGCCATGACGCTGCGGCAGGTCCATTCCGTCTGGAAAAATGGTTGGACGGCCATCGCCTATGAGAAGGGGAAACTCTTCACGACCCAGAACTACGAGGTCGAAATCGTCGATCGCCTCGGGGCCGGCGACGCCTTTGCCTCCGGCCTGATCCACGGCCTGATCGACGGCGACCTGCAAAAAGGCCTCGACTACGGCGGAGCCCTGAGCGCCCTGAAACACACCATCCCCGGCGATTTGCCGTGGGTGACCAAAGACGAAGTCGAAGGCCTCCTCAAGGGCGGCGGCTTGCGGATTAGCCGGTGAGGGGCATAGCGTAGACGCAACGAGATGCGATGGAGTACAATCTCAGGAGCAACGTATCACCCAATCTGGTTGAATCGGAAGATAGACATGAGCTTGGATACCCAACAGAATTCGACCTCTCGTGCCACTTGGATCGCCGAACGGTCCAAACAGGCGATGGTGATGCTGCGCGACACGGTGGTGATTGATCCCGACATAAGAAACGGCGTACCAGTCCTCAAAGGAACAAGATTCACGATTCCGCAACTCTTCGCTGAGATTGCCGACGGAAGAAGCGTGGACCAATTGGCGCGAGCGTTTTCGCTCGACGTCGAACAGATCAGGGACTTCCTACACGGTTTGGCCAATCACCTTGACTCATAATCGCCACCATGACGACGTATCAATTCGATGAGTGCTTCAATGACGTGGATGTCATTGAAAAATGCACGAACGAGAAGAAGGTCGACGCCCAGCCTTTTCCAAAGGAGCTCAGCGGTACGAAGGATCCGATCCTCATTCCTGAATTTGTTGCATTGGGCAATCCGGTCGTCACGATCGATGGCAGCTTTCTAGAGGATAACGCGCCATTCATTCCCGATTTACATCCAGGCTTCTTCATCATTCGCTACTCGTATAAGGTGATCAACAGACAATTGACTTCAATCGCGGCTGCACGGATTCTCCACGAATTCAAGAGTTGGTCGGTTGATTGGGACCAGGCATCAATCCGTAATTCAGTTGTCATCCTGACGGAACGGACGATCGAAGTATTTCATTTAGAAGCCGGACGGGTAAAACGAGATTGGGGTGGTCGTTACAGAAGATTGCGAGACGATGGCGACGAAGGTGATTGGATCAACTACGAGTTGGCCGTCGGACCGAATCAGTCACAAGTTCTCACATCGCAACTCAAAGCCAATGGAAATCGCTCCTCGATCTCGTGATAAATTCCGCTCCACCTGACTAGGACCAACCCATGCCTCTACCCCGCGACGACTTCTGGCTCTCCCGCGACGAAGTTCGCGATCTCGACCGCCGGGCGAGCGCGGAGTTCGGCATGCCGAGCGTCGTGCTCATGGAGAACGCCGGCCGCGGGGTGGCGGTGTTGATGCGCCGGTTGAATCCCGAGAAGAAACCCGTCACGATTCTCTGCGGCCCCGGCAACAACGGCGGCGACGGCTTCGTGATCGCCCGGCATCTGGAAATCTACGGTTGGCCCGTGCGCGTCTGGTTGTTTGCTCCTTCGAAGGAAAGCACCTCGAGCATTCTTCGCCTCGGGATTTCGCCGAAGCTCTCGCCGGATTGCGATATCAACTTCCGCATCTTCGTGCGGCAACAGACCGATATCAGCTTCGTTGATACGCAGAATCGGTTTGTCCTCATGGATCAACTGACCCAAGACGTTCACTTCAACGAAGGCTGGATCATCGATGCCCTCTTTGGCACCGGCCTCGATCGGCCGCTCGAATCGCCTTATGTGGAAATCGTCTCGGCACTCAACGCCAGTGACAATCCGGTGCTGGCCGTCGATATCCCCTCGGGCCTCGATTGCGACACCGGCGAACCGCTCGGGCCGACCGTGCATGCCGACCACACGGCCACCTTCGTGGCAAATAAAAAAGGCTTCCTGCAACCGGCCGCGCAGCCGTGGATCGGCCAGGTTCATGTCGTCGACATCGGCGCGCCCAAGAAGCTGATCGATCAATACCGTGCCTTGGAACGTCTGGAAGAAGAAAATACAAAAGAAGGTTGAACCACAGAGACACAGAAGCACAGAGAAGAAAAGAAGAGAAACACAGCATGGCCAATCCTTAACCAAAGAGTTTTAGCCACGGATGAAACACGGGGTGGCCGAGCCGCAATCAATACAAAAAATGAGCCACAGAGGACACAGAGGACACGGAGAAAGCAGGAGCTTTTCGGATTTTTTTCTCGGTGATCTCTGTGGCCTCTGTGGCTCATTTCTTGTTTATTTTGCGCACGCCGCGAAGATTTAGAGACCAAGTATCACGGATAAGACCAAAATAATGGTGTTTTGGATTTCATCCGTGTTTGATCCGTGTTCCATCCGTGGCTAAAACTCTTCTCTTCTTTTCTTCTCTGTGCTTCTGTGTCTCTGTGGTTCAAATGTCTTCGCTTTTTTAAGCTCGGAGGGCTGAGCCATCGAAGCGTCCACGTTTCTTGACAAGGGCGGCAAAGGCAAAAGGCAGCCGGTCTATGTCGTCACTGGCGACGAAGAGTTTTTGAAACGCCGATCGATCGCGTTGCTGCAAACCATCGTCCTGGGCGAGAGCGATCCTTCGTTTGCCTTATCAAGCTACTCCGGCGACAAGGCCGACTTCGCAGCCATTCGTAGCGAACTCGACACCTTGCCCTTTCTTTCCGAAGCCCGCCTCGTCATCGTCGAACAGGCCGATCCGTTCGTGACCAAGTTTCGCGCCAACCTCGAAAAGTACGTCGAGAAGCCCGCGACCGCCGGCGTGTTGGTCCTCGACGTCAAATCGTGGCCGGCGACGACCAAGCTGGCGAAGCTCGTCCCCGAGACGGCCACCATCGTCTGCAAGGCACCGCCGGTTTACAAGCTAAGTGCCTGGTGCGTTGAGTGGGCCCAGAAAGGCCACGGCAAGAAACTCCCGGCCAACGCCGCCAATTTGCTGGTGGAACTGGTCGGCGCGCAAATGGGTCTGCTCGATTCGGAACTGGAAAAGCTGGCCACCTACGCGGGGGACAAACCGGCGATCACCTTGGAAGACGTCGACACACTGGTCGGCCGCAGCCGGTCCGCCAACGTCTTCAAAATCATGGACGCGGTCGCCGACGGCAAACCGAAAGAGGCCCTCACAATCTTGAGCGAACTCTTCGAGGAAGGTGAAGCTCCGCTGGGAATCCTCGGTGCCCTTGGTGCTCAACTCCGCCGACTAGGAAGTGCCGCCCGTCTCCACAAACTCGGCACCCCCCTCGAAGACGCCATGGATCGAGCCGGCATCGCCAAATGGCCCCAAGCCCGCGACAGCACCCGCAAACAAATGAAACACCTCGGCTGGAGCCGCCTCGACAAACTCTTCGACTGGCTCGTCGAGGCCGATCAGGGGATGAAAGGCGGCAGCCCGTTGCCAGAAAAACTGTTGCTGGAGCGGTTTATCGTGCGGCTGGCGCGGGAGCGGGTGGGGTGAGGGAGTGCGGTTTGTGAGGGTGGCAAAATGACTGAGCGAGAGTGGCTGGCATGCAGCGACCTAAATCAAATGCTGAGGTCCCTTTCAAGTGCTCTATGTCCGCGGGTTAAGTTTAAGCGTTCCCGAAGGAGATTGTTGCGATTGTTCGGTTGTGCTTGTTGTCGAGCTTTGGTCCCAACATTCGCATATGACTGGTTGAGGACCGGTATGGAAGTCGCCGAACGGTGGGCGGATCGGGAGAACTGTAAGGCGGAAGGAGCAGCCGTCGATAGAACTCTCTTCGAAATTTTTGGCCGCATTCCACAACGCGCTGAAGACAACATCGAATCAAATGTTGCCCACTCGGTCGCGTACATCTTGACGAGGGAAGTAGATTGCAATGAGGGAACTGCATTGAGTGTTGCGGGCTTCGCACGCCGCGCCAATGCTCTATTTCGAGAAGGAACGGAACTCGCTGAAACACAAGAACATGTAAAGTTCATGCGTGAGATCTTCGGCAACCCTTTCCGCCCCGTCACCATCGACCCTCGCTGGCAAACATCCAACGTCATCGATTTGGCAACCGCCATTTACACCGACCGGGCCTTCGACCGCATGCCGATCCTCGCCGATGCCCTGATGGACGCCGGTTGCGATAACGACGAGATCATCCACCATTGCCGTGGCGACGGGCCGCACGTTCGGGGTTGTTGGGTGGTAGATTTGATTTTGGGGAAAGAGTGATTTCTCTTGTTCTCGACGGTTGTCGCAAGATAGGATCCATCTGGCTAAATTGAGTCCGAATAAGGAGAAGAGCCATGCCAACTCCAAATAGCAATCTCGAAGCGAACAGCGAACTGGCGGATCGGATCAACGCCGAAGCGCTGGCCAATCCAGAATCGCCCTACTCTGGCAAGTTCATCGGCATCGCGAATGGGCAGGTCGTGATCATCTCCGAGGACATGGAAGAAGTCTGCGAAGCTCTTGAGAAGATCGAGTCAGACCCCACGCGCACATTTATCGTCGAAGGTGGGGTCGATGACAGCGTAGTCGATTACATTTGGGAGTCAGCCTGATGCCCCATGCAATGTGGCCGCTGCAGATGGGTCGGCCGAGGATTGAAATTAGTCTTGGCGTCGCGATAGGAGTCCGGAAAGCGACCAGAGATATGTTGGCGGATACCGGCGGTGGGTCTGCTCATTCGCATTTCGAACTGGTCCTTGATGAAAATGACTGTCGGACATTTGGCGGAAGACGACTGCGACAAGTGCGGCTTGGCGGCGCTTTTTCCGGTTTGTTTCCCATTTACGCCGTTCGAATTCAAATCCCTCTGCTTGGTTTCAATCAACATATTCGCGTCGTAGGTGTCCCGTCCGTCACTGCTGGTTTCGACGGCATCGCTTGCTTCCGCTTCCTGAACCGCTTCACCTACGGCAACTTCGGCAATCCGAATCAATTCGGCCTCGAAGTGTGACCTACTTAATCCTCGCCGATGCCCTGATGGACACCGGTTGCGATAGCGACGAGATCATCCACCATTGCCGTGGCGACGGGCCGCACGTTCGGGGTTGTTGGGTGGTCGATTTGTTTCTGGGAAAGGAGTAGGCCATGACTGAAGTCGAGTGGCTGGGATGCACCGACGTTCAGAGGGCCGCCGGGCAAAGCCGCGGAAGCGGCGGCATACGGTAGCCCACGGCGCTAGCCGTGGGAAAGGTGGCATCGGGTTTTCAAAGCCCCTGGAGGGGCGACATAGGTAAGACGATCACTCCACCCTTGCGCCGTGGGCTACCCTCT
>JAIOQJ010000138.1 GCA_021413475.1 Planctomycetota bacterium
GCATATCCTCCAATTTCTGTAACTACCGACTTTTCAAGGCGAAAATTCCGTCACGGCGTTGCCTGAAAGGGCGAAAGATATGTGGCCATTGGGTAGTTTCTTTCGCTCTTTCAGGGCTTTTTGGTTGTTTTGGCGAATTCCCAAGGCGTTGCCCTGGGCTCTAACATGACGCTCCGTTGGAGCTAAGAAAAATCGCGTCGGAACGTATTGCCCTGAAGTTAGAAAAGACCGCCGAATAATACTTCACTTCCCAAAAAAGAACTTCTCCGCCGTCTTCCGCAGCAGCCAGTCCTTGTCATCCGCACTCAGAAAATCCAGGCGTTTGTTGATTAGTTCAATCCCGGGGGCGTACGTGTGTTCGCCTTGCACCTGGAAAGGGCAATCGCTTTCCCACATGCAACGTTCGGGACCGTATGCTTTGACGACTCGCTTGATTAACGAGGCCAGGTCGTCGTATGGTGCCTTCTTCTTTCCCAGCGCGTAAAACGCCCCGATTTTTATCATCACTTTCTTGTGCTTGGCCAATGCGCAAAGGGCGTCCACGTCCTGGTCGCGGACTGTCCCGTTCGTTCCGATGCGGCAGAGGTGGTCGATGATCACGGGCGTGTCGGGATAATCCGTACACATGCGGTCGAGTTCAGGAAGGCAGTCCAAATCGATCAAGCAACTCATCGCCTGATTGCCGCGAGCACCCTCTTTGAACATCTTCGCGTAGCCTTCGGCCCGCAGCCATCTGCCAACGGGTTCCTTGGTCAGCTTCGGATGAATCCGAAACGCTCGCACTTTCTTTTTCGCCATTTCGCTCATAATCCGTTCGGGCTCGCGGCCGAGCGGATCGATGACTGCAGTGCCGACGAAAACGCCATCGTGCAACTTGATCATGTCGAGCATATACGAATTATCGAAACCATAGAAACTCATCTGAATCAGATTGATTCGATCAACGCCGGCCGGTTTGGAATGCTTGAAGAGATCCTCGGGCGTGAAGGATGCCGGCTTCATGTTCTCCTTCTTGAAACCATCGGCCAAGGGGTAGTGAGCGGTGTCGGGAGTCCAGACGTGAACGTGGGCATCGATGAAATGCATGGTGTTTCCTTGAAATGAGCCGCTTGCGGCGGAGCGTCAGCCGCTCCGCCGCAAGCGGCTTGGTCATTACTTCTTCCCAATGCAATACAGATTCGTGTCGGTCCGGATGAGCAATCGGCCGTTGTCAACGATTGGTGACGCGTTCGTTCGCGAGGTGTCTTCGAGTTTGTTATGGGCGATCAATTCGAACTTCGGACTCGCGGCCACCACCAAGGTACCACCGTTCTGGGTGACGTAGTAAATCTTGCCGTCGGCCACCAGGCCGGAGGAATACGTTCGGCCGGCGCCGGGGACACGCTCTGAGTAAACTTGGGTGCCGGTAGCCGCATTCACGCAGTAGGCCGTGCCTCGTTGTTCGTGAAGCCAATAGATATGACCGTCATGGTACACCGGGGAACAGACGTTTGATCCGGCACCGGTTGTCCAGAGCGGTTTCACTTCGCCTTTCCCGCCGGCCTTCACGGCGACAGAGGTGTTCTTGCGGCCGCCGATGGCATAGACGGTTCCATCCTGGGCGATGACGCTGGGGCAAATGTAGCCGTCGGGAATTCCGGGGGCTCGCCAGAGCTCCTTGCCAGTCGCCGGGTCGTAGGCAACGATCTTGCCGGGATTACCGGGTTGATTGAGGACCAACTCACTCTTGCCATTTTTCAGTTCGACTAGAATCGGGGAACTCCAGGCGCTGCCGGTGCCGGGTGTTGTCCAAACTT
>JAIOQJ010000139.1 GCA_021413475.1 Planctomycetota bacterium
TGAATCTCCTCGATCTCGTAACGAGCCGTCGAGACATCGAGCTGGAGCAAATCCTTCAGGCGAACTTTTGGCGTCTTTTCACGCTTGCGAAACTCTTCGACGGCGATTTTCAGGAGCGGCCTTGATTGAAACGAGAGTTGCACTTGCCCTTCGGGACAGACCTGAAGATCCTTGGCTGGCCGCGGAGTCACGGTGATCTCTTCGGTTCGAGGGTTCTCTTTGCGGCCGTTCAACCAGAGCTCGAACCATGTGTAAGCCCCTTCGCGAAGTGCCTTCGAGAGGCCATGTCTTTCTGGTGCCTCGGTGCGCACAATCGCATCGCCCGCGCCCGCTACTTCGAAGAGATGTTTTGCTTCGGCATAGGATTCTCTTGCTCCTTCAATCGGAAAGAAGTCATCTCGCGCGGTATTCACCTGCGTCGGCTTCGGCGCACGCAGAGCGAGCAAGCCGGCATGATCGATGCCGTCGCTGACGAAGCCGAAGATGTCCTGCTCAGGGTCGGAATCGGGATCGCGTTCGATGCGATTCCCCATTCGCCGGGGAAGCGACGTGATGTAGCACGCGATGACCGCGGTATGAACTCGTGGATCGAGTGCGGCAGTGTAGGCGGTCAGCGTGCCGCCACCCGATGCGCCGACGCAACCGAGACGCTTGGCATCCACGTCGGGATGGGCTTCGAGAATATCGAGCGCTCGTATGCCGTCCCAGATTCGATAGCGGGCCAGGTTGGTGCCGAGGAGATAAAGCGGATTGCCGAGCATCGCGTGCTCGCCGCAGGTCAGGTTGAAGCGAGATTTCTTTTGGACGGCATCCCAGAATTGGCTGCGTTCGCCTTGACCAACCGGATCGTAAGAGAGCACGATGAACCCGCGTTTGGCGAGGTTGATGTGGAGAATCTGATATGAGTTCGAAGCCTTGCCGACGGAGGCGTGTCCGCACGGGCTGATGATGCCGGGGAGCTTCCCCTCGCGCTTCTTGGGGAGATAAAGCACGGCCGATACGAAGTAGCCGGGCATGCTTTCGAAGACGAGTTTCTCAATCTCGTAATCGTCCCCATCAATCTTGCCGAGCCTGCGAAGCTTCGGAGGACCGTCCGCTTTCGGCATGCTATCAAGCCTCGCGAGAAACTTAGTGCGAAGATCGGCTTGCAGAGCCTCCAACTCGGCCTTGGTCTTCACGGCCGCGAATCGTGCCCGGCGTTGCTTTTCGAGCCCTGCCGCGATGTCGAGGATTTCTTGATGCACATCACGAATAGCCGACTTCGGTTGGTCGCCCGGAAGAAACGAGGTCGTCGTGGCCGCGATGCTGACGGAAATGAATTCGCGACGAGAGAGGTGAATCATTGCGAATATCCGTTGAGAGAGTCAACTCGATCTCGGCAGCGGTCATCGTCGCCGATCGTGTGCGACTCGTCAAGAAAAACCAAAGGCCTTGTCACGAAAGCACGAAAGAATGAGAACACGAAAAAATACATGCGCCATTTTCGTGTTCTCATTCTTTCGTGCTTTTCTGATGAGTTTTTCAAGAGCCGTTACCGATCGATGAAGCGTCGTTTCGCTCCTGAAGTGCCAATTTTGTTATCATGAATTTATCGACAGACGCAAACTCTTCTCTCCGGTTCGTGGGTAAACAGACGGCATGGCCGATCTTCAGGTACTGACGGCTCGCTGGGTATTTCCCGTCACGGCTCCACCACTTGAGCAAGGAGTCGTCACGATCGCGGGCGATCGGATCGTGGCCGTCGAACCGCATGGCAGTCGCAAGGCGGATGTCGATCTCGGCAACATGGCAATCATTCCGGGCCTGGTCAACGCTCATACCCATCTCGATCTGAGCGGTTTGCGCGACCGTGTTCCTCCTGGTCCCGATTTTATTGGCTGGCTCCGGGCGATCATCACCCATCGTCGCTCGCAAACGCTGGACCAGATTGCCGCGGATATCGAGACCGGTCTTGCAGACGCGTTACGCTTCGGGACCACGATGATCGGCGACATCGCGGCCGAGGGGCGATCCTGGCCATTTTTTGCGAAGGCCTCATGCTGGTCCGTCGTTTTTCGCGAAATGCTCGGCCTCTCGAACAATCGAGTGATTCCAGCCTGGAAAGAAGCGAGTGGCTGGCTGGAGGATCATCCCGACAGCGAAACGTGCAGGGCAGGTTTGAGCCCGCATGCACCGTATAGCGTCCATCAATCGCTCTTTCGGGCGGCAGGACATGCATGGGCGCCGCTCTCCATTCATCTGGGTGAATCACTTGAGGAAACGATGCTACTTGACGAGCACCGCGGGCCGTTTGTCGATTTTCTTCGAGAACTCGGTGTTTGGAATGCCGATGGCCTGGCACCGAGTCACGATTGGATCGTTTGGCGGAGCGAACCCGCCCCCGCATTGCTGCTGGCGCATGGCAACCACCTTCCATTGGAGATGTCGCTTCCCGCAAATTCGACAATCGTCTACTGCCCGCGGACGCACGCCGCCTTTGGCCGACCGCGCCATCCGTTTGCGGAGTTTATTTCGCGAGGTGTACGCGTCGCCCTCGGTACCGATTCGCTAGCTTCGAATCCGAACCTCGATATTCTCGCGGAAGCTCGGTTTTTGCATGTGGCGCGACCGGAAATTCCGGGCGAGACACTCCTGCGAATGGCGACGCTCTCCGGCGCGGAAGCAATGGGGCTCGGGCATCTCGCCGGAAGTCTCGAAGCTGGCAAGACTGCGGACTTGGTAAGCATTCCGCTTTCGAAGTGGGGCGGTCGCGACCCGTATGCGTTATTGCTGGCATCAAACGAAGACGATCAAGGTGCCAGGCGAACGATGTGGCGAGGAATTTGGCGGTAGGCGCCACCTATTCGTAACAAAACGCTATGAATTCGTAACAAAACGCTAGCAATTCGTAACAAATCGTCAGTTATTCGTAACAATAGATGGCCCATTCGTAACAGCGGGTGTCCGTGTTACTTGTTACGCATCGGGAGCAATGGGAGGCGATCGAACGAACTTCAATAAACCGCGACGAATCCCACTAGCTGCTTGATTTCATGCTCAGCCCCTCCTATCACCATTAACGTTCCAAGGCCTTCACTCTCCTTGCGATGATCGAGAGTTTTTACCATGCCGCTCGGCTATCTCACGCTCGTGCTGCACGCCCATTTGCCCTACGTTCGGCACCCGGAATATGACGATTTTCTCGAAGAGGATTGGCTCTACGAGGCGATTACGGAAACGTACATCCCCTTGCTTGAAGTCTTCGAGGGGCTTGAACGCGATCACGTCGATTGGCGTCTGACGATGTCGATCACGCCGACTTTGGCCGGGATGCTCTCCGATCCGTTGTTGCAGTACCGTTACGTTCGGCACATCGATAATCTGATCACGCTCGCTGGGAAAGAACTGGAGCGGACACGCTGGCAGCCGGAATTTCATCGGCTGGCTGAGATGTACATGAACCGCTTCTCGCGATGCCGCGACGTGTTCGTCAAGCAATACGACCATAACTTGCTCAATGGCTTCCGTCGGTTCTTCGACACCGGCAAGCTGGAACTGATTACTTGCACCGCCACGCACAGTTTTCTGCCGTTGATGAACAAAAACGAACAGGCAATGCACGCTCAAATCGAAACCGGGGCACGCGAGTTCGAACGCCATTTCGGCCGGCGGCCGCAAGGGATCTGGCTACCCGAATGCGGTTATGCGGAGGGGGTCGATGAACTCCTCGCTCGCAGCGGTATCCGGTATTTCTTCACCGATACGCATGGTGTCCTCTTCGGCCAACCACGGCCGCAGTACGGCATTTACGCACCGATTCAGTGTCCGAAGAGCGGTGTGTATTGTTTGGGGCGAGACACCGAATCCTCCAAGCAAGTGTGGAGTGCCCTGGAAGGTTATCCCGGCGATTACATCTACCGCGAGTTCTATCGCGACATCGGTTTCGATCTTGATTTCGAGTACCTGAAGCCGCATCTGCACTCGATGGGGATCCGACATCATACCGGCATCAAGTACTTCAAGATCACCGGCCGGTCCGAAAGCAAACAGCCGTACAACTTGCAAGAAGCACTCGATCGCGCGGCGGAGCATGCAGGTAACTTCATGTTCAATCGCGAGAAACAGGTCGAATGGTTGAGTGCCTCGATGAACGATCGGCCTGCATTGATCGTCGCCCCGTACGATGCCGAGTTGTTTGGCCATTGGTGGTTCGAAGGGCCGGAATGGATCAACTTCTTGCTTCGCAAGATGTGCTTCGATCAGGCATCGGTCAAGCCGATCACCGTTCCGGAGTATCTGGACCGCCATCAACCAATTCAGCGTTGCCAGCCGCATTTTTCAAGCTGGGGATTCAACGGGTACACGGAAGTATGGCTCAACGGCAGCAACGACTGGATTTATCGGCACCTGCACGAAGCCTCGGAACGGATGGTGGAACTGGCGCGAGCGAACCCCGACGAGACGACTACGCTCCGAAAACGAGCGCTCAATCAGGCAGCACGCGAATTGTTGATGGCCCAATCTTCCGATTGGGCGTTTATCATGAAGACCGGTACGATGGTCGAGTATGCCATCAATCGCACCAATACGCACATTTTGAATTTTAACCACCTGTACGATCAGATCAAAGGCGACACGCTGGACGACGCGTGGTTGGCGGAACTCGAGCGCCGGCACAATGCGTTTCCAACGCTTGACTACCGGGTATTCACGTGAGCACGCACGAACTTCTTGCTGGCTTTCCCGTCGTCATCGAACAAGTTGTCGATTGGGGCGACATGGATTCGTTCCGGCACGTCAACAACGTTGTCTACTTCCGTTATTTCGAGAACGCTCGCGTCGAGTATTTTGAGAAGTTGAATTGGAAGGACGATCTCGCCGCCACGGGCATTGGTCCCATCGTCGCGACGGCCCAGGCCCGTTTCCGTCGAGCGGTACAACATCCCGATACGCTGCTGGTCGGCGTCCGTGTCAGTGAAATGAGCGAAGATCGCTATACGATGGACTATCGCATTGTAAGCAAAAAGCTCAATGAGGTGACCACGCTCGGTGATACCGTCGTCGTGGCCTTTAGCTATTCGGACGGGAAGAAAGTTGCGATCCCGCTGGAATTGAAAAAGCGGATCGAGCAAATCGAAGGAAAACAATTCGTTGTTTAGTAAGAGCGAGCCGCGTCAGCCGGTCGGGTGATGCGTGTGCATTTCCGCATCACCCGACCGCTGACGCGGCTTGGCCTATCATGCAATCAATCCTGCATGAAGAAATCGCGAGGGCTTCGCACGAACGGGTGATTTGGGAACACCAGCGTTCCACCATTTGCCGCCGGCGGCGGTGAGTGCTTCGGGGCGCTGAAGTAACCTTTTTGTGCAAGGGCGGGATGATTTCCCGAAAGGAGGCCAGCTTTGCCCTTACCGTCGCAAGTATTGCATTCCTTGCTCGCTTTGCTCGTGAATAGGCCGCGAATGAAGCCGATCTTTTTTGATGCAACAGTTGCTTCCTGAGCCGGTTGCACCACGTTTGGAACCCCTTGATACTGCTGCGCGGCCATTGGCGGCGGACCGCTATAACCCTGCCCATAGGGCATGGTAGCCGGATAGGGAGTTTGAGCCTGGGCCGTTCCAGCGGCCACAACGAGCGCGAAGAGTGTAAAAATACGAGTCATCGGAATTCCTTTCACGTCGAGTAGACGCTTCCTTGCCACGTTGTTTAGCATCGACGGCACTTCCCTCCAATGACATGGGATTTGGTCCTACGACCGAAAATGAATGATCGAACGTGAGGCAATTCCGCTGGGAACGCTATCCTTCGGGCTACCCGCACAACCCGTACAAGTTTCCCGAGCGTCAAATTCAAAAGCCGCGCGGTGCTGCCACGACAGTGTAAACGAGAAAGCCAAGCCATAGAAGCATCAGAAAGAATGATGCGATGGCCGCGGTCATGAACCAGCTACCAACCGGGTTCGGGGCACATGGCGAGACAGCGAGCAACCGATCGAGTTCTTCCTCCACGGCGGAACGGAGCAAAAATCCCTCTTCCTCCCAGCGAAGCGTTGCGTGTCGCATGGCGGGAAAAATGTCAAAACGCACGAATGCTGTTTCGCCAGAAAGCACGCTGCGGTCGGTGTCGTTCTTATCGGCGTCATCAAGAATCATCGGACGCTTTTTCCGAGTTCCGATTTCAAGACCTCCGAGCGCTCGCTGCCAGCCGAGTTTCAGCGACTCAATCGCGGCCACCAAGTGTTCGTCCAGTGTTCCAGGATCGACGTTGTAGACCACAGTGACTTTTCGTCGCCAATACATGAATAGACAAATGAGAAAGACAACCAGGCACAAATAGAGTCCCGCGATCGTCGACCAAATTTGGCGATTGTCATCCCAAACAGCCTTGACCCTCGCGAAATTGCCACTGAACCAGTAGCCTCGCCAG
>JAIOQJ010000140.1 GCA_021413475.1 Planctomycetota bacterium
GTCGCGGCTTCACGAGGTTATTTCCGCAAAAACTTCATCTCCATCGCGGTCAGGCCCGTCACTTTTCCGTCCTTGATGTGAAACTCCAACGGCCATTGGCCCAGAAAATTGTCGAGGACGCGAAACGTATCGTTCTCGAAATGATCGAGCGGGCAGACGAAAGAACTCCATTCGAGAAACAGTGAACCATTCTTCGCCTTCACGCGGGCGATGCCGTACGCGGGCTCTTCGTAGGTGCCGACGTATTCTTTGATTCCCAGCGACGGCTTCGTGCCCAGCTTGCGGTTCCGCTCGATCTGCTCGGCCTGATTCTTGGCTGCGAGTGCGGATGCCTCGATGAGTTTCTGGTAATGATCATTCCAGTCTTTCGCGGGTGCCTCCAGAAACTGATCGATGATCTGATTGCTCAAAGCCAGATTCATCCGTGTTTGATGGCGGTTACACAGGATCGCCAGGGCGAAGTTCTTCTTGGGCAAGATCGCCAGATGAGCCCGGAAACCATCGATGAGCCCGGCATGCGACATGAGAAGTTCGCCGCGATAATCTTGGATCACCCAGCCCATGCCGTAGCTCATTTGCTGAGTGAACGGGTACTCGGAATCGCCCTCGCCAAGCGGAATGACGATTTGCGGCGAGTGGGTCTCCTCCAATTGCTTGGCCGAGACGAGACGGCCATCGCCATTTTTCCCTTGATTCAGATGCAATTGCAACCAGCCCGCGAGATCGCGAGCGCTCGTGTTCAAGGAACCCGCGGAGTTTGGATCGGTCATTTCATACCAGGTGATCGCGTCCAGGCCGTTCTGGCCGGGAACGTGTCCGATGGCGTGATCGGGATTCTTCAGGGCATCCGTCGAACGCAACGTTGTCGATTTCATCCCAAGCGGGCGAATGATTTTCTCTTCGATCAAGGTTTCCCACGGTTTGCCGCCCGCATTGCCGGCCGCCTTGCCCGCCGCGGTGAACATGATGCTCTGGTACTGCATTGCGGTTCGAAAGGGCTTGTTCAACGGCAGCTTGCCGACCCGGCGGATCATCTCGTCCTGGTCCCACGACGCGCGATACCAGAGTAAATCGTGCCCGGCCACGCCCGTGCGGTGCGACACGAGATCGCGCAGGCGGACATCGCCGTCGGCCAGCGGATCCGAGAGATGGAAGTCCTTCAAATGCTTGCGAACGGGATCGTCGAAATCGAGCTTCCCCTCGTCGGCCAACATGGCGAGCAACGTGGTCGTGAATGCCTTGGTACACGAAGCGAGCGGAAAGACGGTGTCCGGCGTCATGCGTTCGGGTTTGCCGATCTCACGAACGCCACGGCCCTTGAGGTAGAGAATCTTGTCGCCCGAGACGATGACGACGGCCGCGCCGGGAACTTGCCATTTTTCGAGGGCGGTATCGATCAGGGCGGCGAGTTTTTTTTCGTCGAGAGGGGCCGCGAATGCACTCCCGAGGGGAAAAAACCCGATCGAGAGGAGCAAGACGAATTGAGCGACGTAGAACTTGGCGCGGCAGCCGTGACCAAAAGAAGAAATGAACCACAGAGGCACAGAGAACTCCGAGAAAGCAGGATTCTTTCGCATTATTCTCTGTGCTCTCTGTGTCTCTGTGGTTCGATTTCTTGATTATTTTGAGCGGGCCGCGAAGATTTTGAGTTTCTGTAACTCGTTTTCCGCCCGGCGCTATTTCGGCTTCAATTGCAGCCGATGGCCCGTCACGTCGTCGATCTTCTTCCGAGAGAACAGCAGCGGGAAGTATTCGCCCTTGGCCCACAGCGGTGCCAAATCCGCATAATGCGGGCTTCCCGGTTGCCCTGATTGCCCCGGCGTGCTGGTGGCGATGGTGCGGTCCCAGTCGTCGAGGTCGATCAGGTGCCGATAACTTGCCCCGTGGATCTGCTGGAACTTGTCATCATACCGCGTGTTATTCGGCGTATTGACATCGCCCGTCCGCTCGAATGGTCCGACATTGAACGCCTTTGCCAGAATAGGGTCGAGGTTTGCCAAACCGTGATGGAACGTCACGCCATGCAACGATCCCCAGCGATTCTGTTTCGCTTCGGGCAAAGCCTGGAGTTTCTTGACAGCCGCGGCGAACGTCGTGCGCAGCCGTTCGTCGCGGGCGTTTTTTGAATCGGGGCCAAACCAGTGCCGATCGGCCGATTCGAGGGCCGCCAGCATCACCGGCAAGCCACTCAGCGTATTGAATATCCCCTTGTGCTCCTTGGGGTATTGGTTGGCGAACGACTCTTGCAATTCACGAAGCCAGAACGCGTACAGGGGGCCGGCCTTGGCGTCGAGTGCGAGTTTGCCGTCCCATTCGACGAGCGTCTTTTTGAACGGTTCTAGTTGCGGATCGCGGAGATCAACGGCTTTCACCAAGCCAGCGAGTTTCACGCCGGGGATCGTGAGGTCGTCGTGCTGGATCGCCTTGAAGTCGTTCAGTTCCCATTTATCCTTCGAAGTCAGGGAATCGCGAATGCGTTGAAAGCGATACGGCGGCGAGAACTCGTAGCCGATTTGGTGTTTGTAGCCCTCGGGAAGGATCTTGTGATTGGCGGTCGCCAGCCAGCCGATCTTCGGATTGAAGCTCTGCGGCAAGTCCGCGACGTCGAGGAAGCCCGACCATTCAAAGCCGCCGTCGCCGGGCACGGGGAGCAGGCCATCGTGCTTCGGACGAATGGGCGTGCTCGCCGCCGCGATCCAGCCGATGTTCCCTTCCACGTCGGCATAGACGAAATTCAGGCCAGGGATCTTCCAGCGTTTCAGGGCTTCCAGAAAGCTCTTTTGATCCTGAGCACGGCCGACGGCCAGCGAACCAAGATACGCGGCCCCGCCGGGATCGTTGCCGACCCAGCGTAGAGCGTAGGCTCGGTGCCGCTTCTTGTCGTGATAGAACACGGGGCCGTGCCGGGTGTAGCGAAGCTCGACGCTCGAGTTCTTGCCGTCTTTCACCGCGATCGTTTCTTTAACGACAGTCATCTTTTCCCAGCGGCCGTTGGCCCGGTATTCGTCGGGATCTTCCGGATTCGTTTCTTCAACGAAGAAATCAGCCTGATCGGTGCCGATGATCGTGAAGCCCCAGGCGATCTTGTCGTTGTGGCCGATGGCGACGCCCGGCAATCCCGGTTCGCCGGCACCGATGACGTTCCAACCGGGTGCGTTGAGATGCACCAGATAACGCAACGAAGGAAGGGCAATCGCCCGATGCGGATCGCTGGCCAAGAGCGGTTTGCCGGACGATGAATGTTCACCGGAGACGACCCAGTTGTTGCTCTCCGACTTGGACGGTTTGAACGAAAGTCCCTTGGTGGCGGCCTCATAGTCGGCCAGGATGTTCTTGTTAACCGCCTTCAGTTCATCGTCGTTCAACGGCGAGGTGTACTCGCGTGCCGGATCGACAGGGGCTAGCCAGCGGGCTTTCTCGATGCCGACCGCCGCGATCAGTTGAGCTCGCTGGATCTCGTTCCTGAAATTCTGCGACATGTAGATGCCCGACATTCGGCCGAGCACGTCTTCCGGTTGCCATTTTTTCGGCTTGTAGCCAAGGATTTGAAACTCGATTGGAAGCTTGTCACCGAGTTGATCGATGCACGCGTTGATGCCGTTCGCGAAGCTGGTGGCGATCTCCTTGGTGTCGGGAGAGTAGCTCGCCCACTCGGCCTTCATGTCGCCGCGATATTTCAGCAAGCGGGCGAAGCGATCGGCCGGGAGATAGTCAGGGCCGAAGACCTCGGCCATTTCGCCGACGCCCTGCCGCCGCCAGAGGTCAATCTGAAAGAGCCGATCCTGGGCGGCGATGAAACCCTGAGCGAAAAACAGGTCAGCCGCGTTCTTGGCGTAAATGTGAGCGACGCCCCAGCGATCGCGGATGACTTCGACCGGTTCACGCAGGCCGGCGAGTGGGACGTCGCCATCGAGTTTCGGAAGGACGAGTTTGGCTTTGGTGAGGAGATCGTCGGCAATGGTCAGGCGCTTGGGTTCTTCGGCGGAGGATGGCTGTGCAAGTACGATCAACAGAAAACTAGCGGCCAGGATGGGGAAGATCTTCATGGTGATATGCTGCTCCGTGATCGGTCGGCCTCGCGCGAATTTCCGGAAACTCTGCGATTCGCGGCTAAACGAATGTTAACCCGACGAGCCAGTGAGGGAAAGCAGAATCCCTCGCTGGCTCGTCGGGTTAACATCCACCGATCAGTTGCACTTGTAGTCATTCTTCGGCGGAACCGGCTTCAGGGGCAGCTTCGGCGGGGCCGGGCAATCTTTGTCCTTGGGGTCCACAACCGGCTTGATGATCGGGGTGATTGGCTTCACCGGGTCAACCGGATCGATCGGCTTGACGGGCGGTTTGACAACGATCGCATTATCAATGTTAGCGATGAAACCAATGTCGAGCGTGCCGCCCGTGGTCGTCTTGCCGGAGACCGCGGAGAGCTTGCGGGCGTTCTTGAGAATCTCGTCAGCCACTTCCCGCGAGCTTCGGCCGGAGAACTTCGGATGACCCATGGCCAAGGCGATGGCACCACTGACGTGGGGGGCGGCCATCGACGTGCCGCTCAGCAGGTCGTACTTGGCCCGGAACGAGAACTTGAATTTCTTCTCATCATCGAGCATCCCTTGCGTCTTCGTCATTGGGATGGTGCTGAGGACATCCGTGCCAGGGGCGGCCAGATGCACCGTTTTCGCTCCGAAGTGGCTGCCGGGATTCAAATTGTTTTTGACATCAATATTCGCCACTGAGACGATGTTGTCAGCTTCATAGTTGGCGGGGTACTCGGGAATCTTGTCGTTATCGATTTCCTTGTCGTCGTCTTTCTTGTTGCCGGCGGCACAGATCAGGATCGCCCCCTTCTTGCCGGCGTACTGGACTGCTTCGAATTCCGTCTGGCTGAAGCGGCGGCCGCCGAGGCTCAAGTTCAAAACCTTGGCTCCGTTGTCGGCCGCGTAGCGGATCGAGTTGGCGACGCTATCGGCCCGGGCGAAACTATTCACCGCGAGACAACGGACAGCCATGATCTGCACTTTCCAGGCGACGCCCGTGACCCCGACGCCGTTGTCGCCGACTGCCCCGATCGTGCCGGCCACATGCGTGCCGTGATACTGGCGATCCATCGGGTCGTTGCCGGGGATGAGTTTGTTCTTGCCGGTCGCGCTGTCCAGTTCGAATTTCACATCGACGAAGTCCGCACCGTGGATGTCTTTCGCTCCCGGAATCGGGTTCTTCCACATGTTCGCCTTGAGATCCTCGTGCGTGTAATCAACGCCCGTGTCGAGTACCGCGACGATCACCGTCGTGGTCTGTACGTTTCTCCACGCGTCCGTCGCGCGGATGTTCTTCATGCCGTAAAGTTGGGCAAAGAACTCATCTTTGGGGGTGACCGCCGCTCCGGGGCCAACCTTGGGACCGATTGCGTCGTTCGACGTGACGTTCGGCAGTGAGCGGGTGAAGTTCGGCTCGACGTAGCGGACGCCCGGGTGTTTGGTGAGATTATCGAGCGTCTGGGCCTGCAAGCCGTTCTTCCAGGTGCAGACGACCCAGTTGCTGGCGATCGAGCCGCTCGTAATGGTGAAGCCGAGTTTTTCACATTCCTGGATCACTTCCTTGGCCTGTCCTTGTTTCCAGCAGCAGATCAGCTGGCCGGCTTGCTGGTAGTCGGCGATTTTGGCCGGCGGGGCGATGTTGTCGGCCTGCACGTTGCCGGACATGCCGAAGGTGCCAAGCGCACAGGCGACGGCTCCGAAGAGTTTTTTGAAGAAGCGATTCATGGGACACTCCAAGGGAAAGTTGTTTGAACGATTGGCGGAAATGCATTTGCACTTGCCGCGATTCTTCTGGATGATGTTAACAGCGAACATCCCCTCTCCCAGGGGAAAAGAATTTGGAGAATTCTCATGTGGACGATGCTCGGCTCCCCCCGGCAAGCGTGCGATGGTATTACCCGCCGGGAAACCCTTAAGGTCGGCGCTCTTTCGCTGCTTGGTAGCGGTTTCACGTTGCCGAATCTTCTGAAGGCAGAACAGTCGCGATCCGTGAACTCTCGTCCAGGTAAAGCGAAAAGCGTCATCCTTTTATATCTGCTCGGCGGAGCGGCCACCCAGGACATGTGGGATTTGAAGCCCGACGCGCCGGTTGGTATAAAAAGCGAGTTCAAGCCGATCGCGACGAATGTCACGGGAATCAAAATTAGCGATCAATTGCCGCTGATGTCGCGTTGGATGAACAAGGCGGCTGTGATCCGCTCCGTCAACCACAAAGCCGGCTGCCATAATTGCTTGCCGAGCTACGCGGGTTATGAGGTGCCGCAACCGGATCAGCATCCGCGCGACACGAACCCGCCCAGCATGGGTTCAGTATGCGAGTTTTTGAAGGACCGCGAAAGTGAATTCCCGGATTATATCTACATGCCGTGCTGGCTCGGCTGGGGACAATCGTTCCGACGCGCAGGGCCGTATGCCGGCTTCCTGGGCAAGCGCTTCGATCCCTTGATGACTCAGTGCAAACCGTTCGGTGAAAAAGGCGTGGTCGCCGCCCCAGGGAAGGGCGGCATCGTCTACGGCATGCCGGAACTGGAAGCGACAGAACTCCCCGCCGACATGACGATCGATCGTCTGAACTCGCGTCACACGTTGATGCGGCAGTTCGACGACCGCATGCGCAAAATCGAATCGATCCCGGCGCAGAGTTTCGAACGGCATCAACAGCGTTCGATGTCGCTGCTCACTTCTTCGGCCGTTCGTGCGGCATTCGATCTGAGCAAGGAAGATTCGAGGTTGCTCGATCGCTACGATCGCACTCTCTTCGGCCATAGCACGCTCATCGCCCGCCGCATGGTCGAGGCCGGCGTTCGTTTCGTGAACGTGACCTGGGATCTCTTCTTCGGCCCCGTGAACGTCGATTATGACGCCTGGGACACGCATTCGAACAACTACCCGATCCTCAAGCAAAAGTTACCACGCCTCGACAAAACCTTCGATGCTTTGATGAGCGACCTCTCCGCTCGCAACCTGCTCGATGAAACGCTCGTGGTCATCATGAGCGAGATGGGCCGTACGCCGCGGGTCAACGGCAACGGGGGGCGCGACCACTGGACATTCTGCTATTCCGTGATGATGGCCGGTGCAGGAATCAAGGGCGGAAGTGTGTACGGAGCGTCCGATGCTCAGGCGGCCTACGTGAAGGACAACCCGGTCAGCACCAGCGATATTTGCGCGACCATTTATTCGTGTTTGGGAATCGATCCCGACACGACCGTTCCGGATCGCACGGGGAGGCCGGTGCCGATTTCAAATGGTGGTGTGCCGATACGGGAGATTTTGGCGTGAGGCGATTTGGCGAGCCAGGCTGCATAAGCACCTGGAGGAATGAAGACTCCAGGTGCTTACGCAGCCTGGCTCGCCATCCGAACTAAAGAAACAACGTGCTTCCCGACGACGTTCGCAGGTAAGTATCCCGCACAAATTTGAGCCGTTCGAGTGCCGGTTTCGCGTTTCCTGCCATGTCCACCAATCCCCCATTCGGGAAACGGTGCGGCAGCAGATCGGTGAAATGATCCCAGCAAACGCCAATCACGTGGCTTTTCGCGAGCGCGAGCGAACTGAACGTCTCGGCCCATTCGGCCTGAGCTACTGGAGTGAGCCCGTGCCACCAGCCCGACTTGCCGGGCTGCAAATCAGGATCGGCCTGGGGGTCGCGATCGGTCGCCGACGGGTAGCTCAGGGATACTTGGAGCGGGCAGCCGAGCATGCCAAATAGATCGAGCAATCGCGATGCATCGAGCGGATCCCGACAATAGATCCCACGCGGCGCACTTCCCATATGCCATTCGAGTTCAAATCCCGAGAACGGCAGGCCGGCTCGTAGCAACGTGTCGGCAAAGACGAACGGCGAGTAATTGAAGTAATCGCCCGAGCGATATTCTCCCCACGGCTGCGACAGGCCAATCACCACTTCCAGATTCGGGTCGATCCCCCAGGCAGCTTCGGCCAGGCGGGCCGTCAAACGGATCAGATCGTCCTCGCTCAAGCCGAGAGACAAGCAGGCGTTGCTGCCCGAGGAGATAACCCAGCGTCGAACGCGATGGCGGTAGCGGGTGACGGTGGTTTCGATGTAATCGCACATGAAACTGGCGAGACTCGGTAGATCGCCTTCCCAGGTGGTCAACCAGTCGGGAACGCCGCGCCGCGAAAAATCGATGAGCGGTCCCGCGGTGACTTGCAACTGATGATCGAGAGCCCAGGTTAGCACGCGGTCGGTTGCTTCCCACTGATAGTTCGCTTCGATAGGTTCGACATCCCGCCAGGTCATCGGCACGCAAACGCTGCTGAACGTCTGCTGGTAAGCATCGGCGAGCGCCCCGGTCGGTACTTCGGCAAGCCGGCACGACAGGTGCGAAAAACCTGTC
Organism: Planctomycetota bacterium; assembly: GCA_021413475.1. Lineage (GTDB taxonomy): Bacteria > Planctomycetota > Planctomycetia > Gemmatales > Gemmataceae > JAIOQJ01. The sequence continues at coordinate 8,396 of JAIOQJ010000140.1, forward strand.
TGTTGCCGCTCCTTGCGTAATTTGAAACCGGCCTGCACCTGAAGCGAAACCAGCATTTCCGCCGCCGTGTAAGCTTGCGTGAGCGCCTTCATCGCAAAGTTCGAAGCATCGGCGGTGCTGCCTTCAAGTACGGCCTGTCCGAACAATTTTGTTGCTTCGCAAATCTTCTGTTCGATGGCGGGAGTAATTTCGGTTCCATTGAGCTTGCAATCGGAAGCCTGTGAGCGAACCTGATTCACTTTGCCTCGGGCGATTTCGACAAGCAGTCGATAGGGAGCGGAACGCTCCATGAGCGTCGACGTACTGCACATCAGTCGTCCAATGTCGGCGATTTCCCACGGGAGAGAGAGATAGCCACTCTCGTCGTCATCGCGTCTGACGCTTACCTGATTGCTCGCGAATTCGATATGAGTGGGGACGGGGCTGTGGTCGTATCCACCTCCTAGGTAGGCGCGGCGAATTCCATCGGCAGTTTCAGCCGGGAGATCGCTCGGTACCAGGAAGTGCATTACGCCCATAAACCGGCCGACGACCCGCCGGGGTCGGCTTCTCCGCGGTGCGGTGACATGATGTGCCGAGGTCTCGATCGACCTAACCCATTAACTTTTCCATTCTACCGAATGGAAGGAAGGCTGAAAGAGAGTATCCCCTGGTTTCCCGAGAAATGGACTCCGCAATCGGGGGAAGGTTTGCCGATTGTAGGGATCAGGCCAGTGGCGCCTAGATTGCTTTGATGGTGATGCCGTGGCGGTTCGCCAGCGCGATCGTTTTCTCGGCATCGAGGAGAATGGTTTTGTTCGCTTCGATCGCCAGGACGCGAGCGCCGGCTTTCTTCATGGTTTCGATGGTGGAAGTGCCAATGGTTGGAACGTCGAAACGCATATCTTGCTGGGGCTTGGCAACTTTGACAACCGTGAAGCCGCTGCGGCGGCATAGGTCGCCGGCTCGCTGAATGGCGATATCGGTTCCTTCGATCGCTTCAACGGCCAGAACGGCCCGGTCGCTCACCATCACGCTTTGTCCGATATCGAGCCGGCCCATTTCTTTCGCCAGGTTCCAGCCAAACGCGATGTCCTGCTCTTCGGAAGCCGTCGGTTTTCGCTTAGTCAATACGCCTGCTTGCACGAGTAACTCCGGGCAAAGGTCCAGGGCGGAAGTACAAGTCAGTCCGTCCCTAGCGAATTCGTTGATCAGACTCAGAATGATCGTGTCGTCGCAGTTGTCCCGACGCTTGTTAAACCACCAGGTTCGGATGAGACGCAGATCAGGAAGGAGCGTCAGGAATTTCCAGGGCTTGTACATGTTCAGCTTGAACACTTTGCCGGCCATGGTCCAGCGGCGTACGCCAGCGTTACGCATGCCGCGGATCATCCAGTTTAACGAGCCCAGGCGGGTCCAGTGAAAACGATGAACCAGAGGCGCGAGCTGATCCCGGTCGGCCATGCCTCGAAATCCCATGCAGACCACGGGAATGCCCATCGTCTTGGCCTTCTCGGCGAATAGAACCGGGAACCGCCCCCAGCCAGCGAGCAGACCGATTGGCTCTTGAGTTGCTGGATTTGGAGTCATGAAACTTCCACTTCCTCGAGCAGGCCCAGGTGCTGTTTGATGAGCTTCAGGTCGCGGCGCATTTCCGGAATTTTATCCAGTGAGTGTTTCATCCTCATCTGATCCTTGACCGGACCAGCCGGATAGCCAATCATACGCGAACCCGCTTGAACATCCTTGGTCACGCCTGCTTTGGCGGCCACCGAGGCTTGATCGCCGACGTGAACATGGCCGCAGACGCCCGCTTGGCCGGCAATGACCACGTAATCGCCGGTGGTCGCCGAACCCGCGAGAGCAGCCTGACTAACAATAATGTTGTGCCGGCCGATCTGGCAATTGTGGCCGATCATGACCAAATTGTCGATCTTCGTCCCCTGACCAATCCGCGTCGCTCCAAAGGTCGCCCGATCAATCGTCGTGCAAGCACCAATCTCGACGTCATCTCCGATTTCCACATGTCCAAGCTGGGGCACCTTCTCGTGATGCCCTTGAACCAAGCGGTACCCGAACCCATCAGCTCCAATGACCGCATTGGCATGAATGATGACCCGTTTGCCAATCACGCTGTTCTTGTAGAGAACAACGCGTGGGTAAAGTGTGACATCATCTTCAATCTGGCTGCGATGGCCAATGCTGACGCCAGGATGCAGGCGGCAACGCTTTCCGATGACACAACCTTCCTCGATGATCACGAATGGCCCGATCGAGGTTCCCTCGCCTATGCGGGCGGTCGGATGGATTTGAGCCGAGGGATGGATGCCCGTAAAAATCGGTTCCGGGCTGGCATGGAACTTCTGGAAGACCGTAATGAAAGCAGTGAGCGGCTCCTTGACTCGGATCAAGGTGTTGCAGCTAAAGGCGAGTTTGCTAGGTAGGATTGCCGCTGAAGCACGCGAGGCTTGAAATACTGCAAAGTGTTTCTCGTCATCGACGAAGGTAATATCCCCGGGACCCGCTTCGGATAAGGGGCGGGCGGCTCGGATTTCTCGCTCGCCATCGCCACAGATTTCGCCCTGAACGAGTTCCGCAAGTTCACGCACGGTGACAGGCACGGTCTCACCTCTCTCATCCCTGAGGCTTCCTGGTGTCGGAAGTGATTTCTTCCGTCGGGTGAGATTAGCCAATTTGGCGATAGCGGGCAATCCGAAGTTTTCAGTGGAGCCTCTCGGGAATTGGCGGGCGTCGTTAGACTTCCGCTTCTTCCAGCATGCCAAGTTGTTCCTTAATTGATTTCAAATCGTGGCGGATCTGCGGCAACTTGAGGATCGCGTGTTTCATACGCATCTGCTCTTTGAGAGTCGTGGCGGGAACGCCGAGCATTTTCGAGTCCGCTGGCACATCCTTGGAGATCCCTGACTTCGCGCCCACCACGACGCGATCACCAATATGGACGTGACTACAGACGCCCGATTGGCCGGCGAGCACCACATAGTCGCCCGTGGTGACCGAGCCCGCGAGGGCGACCTGGCTTACGATGATGTTATGCCGGCCGATCTGGCAGTTATGGCCGATCATCACGAGATTGTCGATTTTCGTTCCCTGACCGACTCGCGTCGCACCGAAAGTGGCTCGATCGATCGTCGTGTTAGCACCAATTTCGACGTCATCACCGATCTCAACATGGCCCAACTGCGGCACTTTCTTGTGTGCCCCCTGGATCATGCGATAGCCGAATCCATCGGCTCCCAGGACTGCGTTTGCGTGGATGATGACTCGCTTGCCGATTCGGGTGTCCTTGTAAAGGACGACGTGCGAATAAAGAATCACATTTTCTTCAAGCCGTGAGCGAGGCCCGACGGAAACGCCCGCATGCAATTGGCAACCCGGGCCGATGAAGCAGTCTTCGCCGACGATCACGAAGGGGCCGATGGCGGCAGTTTCGCTAATTCGCGCAGAGGAATGGATTTGAGCGCTCGGATGGATTCCAGTCAATTCGACCTTGGGTTCAGGATGGAACTTCTGAAAAATCGTCACGAACGCGGTAAGCGGATCTTTGACTCGTAGAACGGTTTTGTTCGTCGGAAGTGGCTCAAGCGTGGTGATCGCGGCTTGCGCATTGGACGACTGGAATACCGCCAAGTACTTCGGATCCTCAATAAAGGTGATGTCGCCCTCACTGGCGTCGGTCAGTGGCCGAGCGGCTCTGATGATGAGCTCGCTATCACCAACGATAGAACCCTGCACGAGTTCCGCGAGTTCCCGCAAAATGATCTGCACGATCTCACCTCTCTCATCCCGGACACAAATACGATTTCGAAGTGGCCGCGTTCGGCTCGCTATATCAAGACGGGTGGCTAATTCCCCTCAAAGTCACGGCGATCGAACCCGGCGTTCGCATTTCGATCCACCGTGTGCGAGGGCAGCGATACCATTTCGTCAAGCTTTCTGGAAGATCTGGTTTTTCGAAGTTGAATCCTGCTGAACGGTCAATGCATGCAAAGTCGCCCAGAGATTAAATTCTACCCATCTTCAGCAACCTGCGTGCGTTATCACTGTAAACCTTTAGGAGCGTCTCCCCTGGCAGTTGAACTCCGCGCAGAATGGGTGACGGTCGGCCTCCTTCGATCTTCTGATAATCTGGATCGGCTATCGGGCTCGGTCCAATCCAGTCGCTTTCCCATAACGTTCGCTGGCACCAGTAACGGCTGACGTAATGTTCTGGTTCGAGCGCATGTCGGGTCACCAGGTCGGAGCCGAACAGGAAACGATCGGCGTGGCGAACGACCAGCGAACGAATGGCCTCGGGCCGGGCCGACACCTCGCGTGCCTGCCATTTCGTCGCACTGGTGTCGAAGTGAAGGTGCGGAAAGCGGTTCAACATCTCCTCCAGATAATCGGGATGTTCCGGATCGCCGCCCATGTGCGCTCCGATCCAGATCATGTCCGGAAACATTTCAAGCATCTTGTATAGAGGGGGATATTGGTCAGCCTTGGTGCCAAACTTGGCGACATCTTGATAGGTGTGCGTCCACCAGACGTCGGGGTCGCCCACATGGAACATGACAATCCGAACGCCGGCAGCGCGGGCTCGCTTCAACGCTTCGATCCGCCAGGGGGCATCGACAAAAAAGCCACGCTCACGGCCGCGCGGGGCGGACCATAGCTTGACGATCTCGATCCCCTCGGCCAGAAACTGATCGAGGTTGCGATAGGCGGCATCGTCGGGTTCTTCGGGTTTCTTCGAAATCGGTCCGTTGAAGCCAAGTCGATCGCCGAAGCGTTTTCGCAACGGAGCGATATCCTGCGGCGGGCACATGGTATAAATGCGGCCGATGCCGAATTCCGTGCCGGTTTCGAGCATCTGTGCCGCCGCGTCGGAGCTTCCGGAAGGTCCCGCTCCTCCGGAGGGGCCGTTCGGTTTCTCGTCCGGCGACGTCATCGTCACGTGCGAATGAATGTCGATGATGGGCGTGCCTTGGTAGGTGAGGTGCTCGCGCCGGCTGTAATCGTGGCCGGTGATGTTGTACTCGGGAAGTTCCATCCAGCGTTCTCCAGCATCGGGGAATCAAAAAACAACCGGCTTGCCCTGCTTGCGGCGCAATGCCGTGAACTGTCCCGCGTGCATCATCGTGTGGCTGCCGACCATCAAGAACATCGCGCCAACCGTGGGGGCGAAATCCTTCATCGGTCCCGTGGTCGGTTTGTCGAGATCGGTCTCGGAAAGTTTTTAGAGGGCGGCCAGCGTTCCTTCATGCACGGTCTTGAAAACGGCCATATACTCGGCCTTCTTGAGGAACGCGGTCGGCGAATCGTTGGCCGCCGTCAATTTCGTGTGCTTCTCGGCGAATCCTGCCGGTAGCTTTGCGGTGGCGCAACCCATGTCGGCGATCAATTTCACTTCCGAGGTGATCAAGTGCCCCAGTTGCCAAGCAACGTGATTCGCGCCGGGAACTGGCCGTACCAGGAGGTCTTCGTCGCCGAGATCGGCCAGGAACATTTCCAAGATGTTCTGATTGCTGACGAGAACGTACTTGATGGCGTCCTTGGCATTCATCCGGGTGCTCCGTAGGGAAAGAAGAATAGGTTTGATTCAGGGGCATCCGTATATGGGTACGGCTGCCCCCGGATGGATTCATCTTTCATTTTAGTCCCTGTTCCGCCGGGAAGACCAGCACCATGGCCGAAACTCTCCGTTGCGTCGCGTCACAGAGTCTGATCACCGGCTGGGATTTCAGTACCGGTTCGGTCAAGTGCCTGGCCCTTGATCTCAAGGGGAACGTCGTCGCCGAGGCACGGTTCCCGACCGATCTCTGGACCGAGGGCGGCGTGTCCGAACTCAACTTGATGCAATTGGAAGGTCAGGCGCGTGCAAGCACCCGGGCCGTCGCATCGCAATTGCTTGGGCAGGGCCGTTTGCACAACTGGGCGGGCGGCGGCATCTCGGCCACACACCACACCGCGGGCCGTGTCGACGCCCGGCACAATCAAATTCGCCGAGCCATCTGCTGGAACGATCAAACCTTGGCCGCGTTTCACGCTCGTGGTCTTGCCCGGCTCGGTGGACCGGAACAAGTAACGAAGCTGATCGGCGGCCCCTGGGCTATTCGCTACAGCCTCAGTCATCTTGTCAAAGACGAAACGACGCTCGATGCCGCCGACTGGCAGCGAACCCGCTGGATTCTGCCGCACGGCCCGCTTTCCGGCGGCTACCTGACCGGCAAGTTCGATGTGACCAGCGTTTCGTCGGCCGCGTCCACGGGGATGATGGATTTCCGGACCAACCAATGGCGGCGCGAGATGCTTGACTGCCTGGAGAATCCCGCTCATCGGGAGATGGCCTGGAAATGCTTGCCGCGCATCATCGACATGAACGAACCGATCGGACCGTTGGCCAATCACGTCGCCCAGGAAATCGGCCTCGTGGGCGACCATCGGCCACTCGTGTTTCCGACGCTCGACGATCAAGCCGCGGGACTAGTCGGCGGCGGGGCCGTTGATGACGGCCAAGTTGCGATCATCCTCGGCAATTCCGCCGTCGTCAATTCCTCATCTGATCGGATGCCGAGTTCCGGCAACCTCGATGTGATGCGCCTGAACTGGGGTCCGTATCTCTGGATGCGGTGCTACAGCAACGGAGCCCAGTTCCTTGACCGAATCGTTGGCCCGAAACCCGATTGGGACGCTCTCGAAAAAGCCGCGCGTCATGTTCCCGCCGGTTGCAACGGCGTGTCGGTGTTACCATTCATATTGTCGGAGCCGTCGCTGGGCGTCACGAAGCCACGGCTGGAATGGCATCCCCATGAACCAAGTGAATCGGGCATCCGTTTCCGCGCCGCCCTGGAAGCTTTGGCGTATTTGATCGGCCTTGGCGTGCGGGAGCACGCGGCGGCGGGTCAGAAGATCAAGCGAATCACAATTTCCGGAGGCATCGCACGCAGCAATTTGATGGGCGAAATCCTTGCCAGCGTCGTCGATCATCGCCTGGAGCGGCTGGTTTCGAACGAAGGCCCCGCCCTCGGCGCGGCCGTCACCGCGCTCGCCGGCCTGGAGACATTCCTGCGCCGGGAACAGGAAATTGCCGAACCGTACACGGTCGCCGATGCCGTGTCCACGATGGTTCGTTTTCGCGAGCCGGTCGAAGTTATTCCCGAATGGCGAGCAACATACGCGACGTCATTGGACCGTTTCGCGGAGATGGTGCGGCAGGGCGGCTGATCGGTTGTCGGCTTGAATTTCCAAAGGAAACTCGGAAAATTCAAACAGAGGCTTCGCACATCTGGTTGATCATCATCTGGGAGAACGCACATGCAATGGGAAGGTCGCGAAGAGAGCCAGAACGTCGAAGACCGGCGTGGCATGGGGAGAAAAGCGGGCATTGCCCTCGGGGGCGGTGGTGCCGTCATCCTCGTGGTCGCCTATTTTCTGGGGATCGATCCGCAGAAAATTCAGCAGTTTCTGGGAGGCGGCAATCAGCCGGCCGGGAATCAGAGGCCGCTCGATCCAAAAGAAGAGAAGCTTGCGAAGTTTACGAAAGTGATTTTCCACGATACGGAGGTCGTTTGGGACAAGCAATTCAAGAGCATGAATCCGCCGAAGTCGTATTTGAAGCCGACCTTAGTACTCTTTACCGATCAGGTCGATGCCGGTGCCTGCGGGAATGCCGACGCCGCGGTCGGGCCGTTCTATTGCCCCGCCGGCCACAAAGTCTACATCGATCTCTCGTTCTATGAAGTGCTCGACAAACAATTGAAAGCCCCCGGAGAGTTCGCCCGTGCCTACGTGATTGCGCATGAGGTGGGCCATCATGTGCAGTTGCTGCTCGGCTACTCGCAACGGGTGGACGAGGTTCGCAAGCAGTTCGGGCCTAAGCATCCGCGAACCAATGAAATGTCGGTGCGACTGGAGCTTCAGGCCGACTTCCTGGCCGGCGTTTGGGCGCATCATATGGATAAAGAGTTCAAATTCCTGGAATCAGGCGACGTCGAAGCTGCTTACAATGCCGCCTTCCGAATTGGCGACGATACGCTTCAGAAAGAGGCGAAGGGCCGCGTCACGCCCGATTCGTTTACGCACGGAACGTCCGACCAACGCAAGCGCTGGTTCAAGGAAGGATTGCGAACCGGAAATGTGAATCAAGCCGCGGAATTGTTCGACAAGAATTACAGGGATCTGTGAGCCGCTCGCCCTAGCGCGAGCGGCTAATTCAATTCCCGAATTGGCTTGCCCGCTCCGACGATGCTCACCGGCCGGCCGGACGCATCCTCGTAGTGGGTGTTCAGCGGAATATCGAGGGCCTGATAGAGCGTCGCCAGCAAGTCTTGCGGCGATACCGGCCGCTCAGCAACTTTGCCGCCGCGCGGTTCGCTTGCCCCGATCACTTGGCCGCCCTTCAGTCCGCCGCCGCCCATCATCACCGAGAAGCAATTGGCCCAGTGATCGCGACCCAGATGGCCGTTGATCAGCGGTGTCCGGCCGAACTCGCCGGCACAATAGATCACCACGTCGTTCAGCATGCCGCGTTCTTCCAGGTCCTCGACCAAGGCAGCGATGGCTGCATCGAGCGGCGGCAGGTGCTCTTCCAGGCCTTTTTCGATGTTATCGTGGTGGTCCCAGTAACCGGTGTTGACGGTCACGCAGGTCGTGCCCGCTTCAACCAAGCGGCGGGCCAGCAGGGCCGATTGCCCGTAGAGATGCCGGCCGTAGCGATCGCGAAGCCGTGGGTCTTCCTTGCTAATATCAAACGCCTTACGAACTTCGTCGCCGGTGACCATTTCCAGGGCCTGAGTCTTGAAGGCGTTCAGGCCTTCGAGGGCTCCCGTGCGATCGACGTCGCGGCGCAGGGTATCGAACTCACGCAGAAGCTCGGTGCGATTGCGAACACTCTGCAACGGCAACTCGCGGGGCAACGCCAAGTTCGGCACCCGGAAATCCTTGGCGTTCGGATCGGCCCCGACTTCAAATGGATTGTGCGACGACTTGAGATAGACCGCCCCCTGATACCCGAAGCCCTCCGCCTTCGGGATGGCCACGTACGCCGGCATGTGCGGCTGACTGGCACCGCGCGCCCGCGAAATCACCGAGCCGAACGACGGCTTCTGCGCGGCGTTGCGAGCTAGCGTCGGACCAAAGTAGCCGGTTTGCATCCAGTGGGCCGAGGGGGCATGAATCGCGTTCTGGTGATTCACGGAACGGATGATCGAGAGCCGATCCATTACCTTGGCCTGGCGCGGGAAACGTTCCGTGATTTGGATCCCCGGCACCGTCGTCGAAATCGGGCTCCACATGCCGCGATACTCGGCTGGTGCGTCCGGTTTCATGTCGTAGGTATCTTGCTGGCTGAGACCGCCGCTGGTCCAGAAGACGATCAGCGATTTCTTGGATTTGGTCTGCCCCAATGGCGAGGATTCGGCCCGCAGTTGCAGGATGTCGGCCAGGCTCAGCCCAAGGCACGATGCACCCAGGCTGAGGAAGTTACGGCGATTGATGCGTGGTTGCATTCGCTGACTCCGGGTGGCGACAGACCTCTGGTCTGTCGATCATGTCAGACAAGTGTCTGTCGCCACTTACAAAACACTGAATAGGTTGCCAGCCAGTTGCTTTTTCGACAGACCAGAGGTCTGTCGCCACCGGCAAACTTCGCCATTCTCTTCTAATGATTAAACAAAAACTCATTCGTCGCCAAGAGTGCCCAGAGCAGGGAGCCGTAGGCTTCCTTACTCTTTTTCTGTGATTCCAGGAACGCCACCGCGGTCGCCAGTTCCTTGGGGCGCGGCGAGCGGGCAAAGACGCGCTGGAAGATCTCGCGGACATTGTCGCCGTGTTCTTTGCCGTTGGTCGCCAAGCGGCCCACGAAACCCTTGTCGGCATTTAATTTTTCTTGAAGCTCGGCGGAACTGACCATCTCCAGGGTTTGGCCCAGGGCGGGGGCGTCGACGCGTTCGCATTCGCACGCGGAGTTACGGCTGGGCCGGCCGAAAACGTCCAGGAAATGGCTCGGCACGGCTTCGTCGGGGAGGTCGATGGCCCGCGTCCCCTTGGGGAAATCGCCGACCACGCTCTTGAACTTCGTCGGTGTTTCGAGCACTTGGCCGATGGAATCGAGCAGCACCTCCGCGGACAATCGACGGGGGTAGTAGCGAGCGAAACTCTGCACATCGTCCTGGTTGGCTTCCTCGGGGATCGAACTAAGGCCGTAGGCGGCCGAATTGCAGATGGTGCGGATCAGGCGTTTGACGTCGTAACCGTGCGACGAAAAATCCTTGGCGAGTGCATCGAGAAGTTCCGGATTGCTCGGCGGATTGGTGCTTCGTGCATCATCAATCGGATGAATGATGCCGCGGCCCATGAAATGGCCCCAGAGCCGATTCGCCATGGTGCGGGCGAAGAACGGGTTGTCGGCCGCGGTCATCCACTTGGCGAGTGCTCGCCGCGGGTCATCGTATTTGCTGAGTTTGAATTCCACTCCGCCGGGCGGTTTAGGCAGCAAGACTTGCTTGGTGCGGGGATGCGTCACTTCGCCCTCGTCGGCCAGGAAGATCGTCTCGGCCGTGGGAACCTCGGCATCCGAGAAGCCGCCTTTGCGGCCGACGCGGGCGAAGACGGCCGCCAGTTGGAAGTAGTCGGCCTGGCTCCACTTCTCGGCCGGATGATGATGGCACTGAGCGCACTGTATGCGAATGCCGAGAAACGCTTGGGCCACCGACTCGACGTATTCCGGCGTGGTGCGAATAGTGCGATACCAAACTGCCGGCGGGTTCATCTCCTGGCTGCCGACGGCCGTGATGATCTCGGTGACGAAGCGGTCGTACGGCTTGTTCTCGGCGATGCTGTCGCGGATCCAACCCGCAAACAGGGCCGTCCCCGCCCGTTGCTGGCTAGTGCTGTAACCCCGCCCGCGATTTCGAAGGATGTCGCCCCACTTCTGGGAGAAGTAGCTGGCATATTCGGGACGTTCGAGCAGTCGATCGATCAGCTTAGCCTTCTTGTCCGCACGCATATCCTCGACATAGGTTTTCACTTCCTCGGGCGTGGGGAGCGTGCCGCAAACATCGAGCGACGCCCGGCGGATGAACTCTTCGTCGGTAGCGGGCAGCGACGGCTTGATGCCGAGCCGTTGCCAGTTCGCCCAGAGATGTTGATCGATTCCGGTTGTCTTTTCGGGCACCAGCGGTTTCGATCCCTTCTGCGTATGCGGCACCGTTCCGTGGAAGACGGTCATCTGGTCGGCGTAGCGGACCATCACGGCGAACAGGCCGCTACGATTCTTCACCTGAACGGTCCCCGTCTCGTTCACCTCGGCCACGTCGGAATCGTTCGATTGGAAAACCGCCTGGCGCGTCACGTCGCGCGGTGGGCCGACCGAGAAATGAGCGGTCACCTTCAACGATTGCTGCCGGCCATCTGAATCAAAAGTACGGCGTTCGGGGGTGATGGTGATTTTCTGAAGCACCGGATCCGCGGCCGTGGCGCGCGGCGAACCATTTTCGATCCAGCGGAGCACGGCCTGATAATCGGGCGTGCCAACGGTTAGACGTTTGCCGCCGCCATGAGGCAGCGACCCGCAGGCTTTCAGTAGAAGCAGACTTGATGCAGGGGCGGCCTGAAAGATCCGGCGGCCGCGTGCTTCCTGAACGATGGCTTCGTAATCCTGATCCGGTTCGTAACCAAGCAGCGACATCGAGAAACCGTTCTGCCCCCCCGCCTTGCCGTGGCACGCCCCGCTATTGCAACCGAGTTTGGTGAAAACGGGCATCACATCCGTATTGAAATGGACCGGCTCCGCCGATTGGCCGAAGGCCATCGACGCGGCGGCAAACCAGGTCAACACGGTGATGATGCCAAACGGGAAATTCACTTCAAAGACTCCGTTACCAATTACCAGTCAAAAACTCGGGCAAGTCGGGATCAATTGAAAAATACCTATCACGAAAACACGAAAGAGTGAAAGC
>JAIOQJ010000153.1 GCA_021413475.1 Planctomycetota bacterium
TCAGTCCTCCTTGCATTTCCCGCTCCCGCCATCCACAATAATCACCAAGCGGCCTCGCTCCATATCTTCGGTTCGCCGGAAAGAGGTGACATCATGGCTTACGATCTGATTATCGCCAACGGAACCGTGGTCAGCGATACGGGCCAAGAGAAGGCGGATGTCGCCATTCGCGGTGAACGGATCGTCGCGGTCGGCAAAGGTCTGGCCCAACCGGGCGAGGCGGCGCGCGTCGTCGATGCCACGGGGAAATACGTGATCCCCGGCGGGCTCGATGTTCATGTGCATCTCGAACTGCCCTTCTGCGGAACCGTGTCGAGCGACGACTGGAATACTGGAACCCGCGCGGCCGCGCGCGGCGGGGTGACCACCGTCATCGATTTCGCCATCCCCTTCGGCGAGCAATCGCTCGATGATGCCTATCACGCCTGGTTGGAGCGGGCCAAGCCGAAAGCGTGCATCGACTACTGTTTCCACATGGCCATCACAAACTGGGATCGGCACGGGTCCGAGATGGCCAAGATGGTCGCCCGCGGTTGCCCGACCTTCAAAGAATTCATGATCTACGCCTCCGAGGGTTGGCAGGCGGACGATCGGACCATTTTCAACACGCTGGAGCGGGCCAAGCAACTCGGGGCGATGCTGCTCGTCCACGCGGAGTCGAGCCGGGTGCTCGATGAATTGATCGCCCGCTATCACACGCCGGAATTGATGAAGAAACACGGGGCAACGCTGCACGCGATCACCCGGCCGAATTTCATCGAGGCCGAGGCGATTCAGCGGGCGGCCTTTTGGGCCGAGGCGACCGGCGGCCGGCTTTACGTCGTTCACATGTCCACCGGCGAGGGGGCCGACATCATCAAGTCGGCCAAGAAACGCGGCGTCGATGTCTACGCGGAAACCTGCGTGCAGTATCTCATTCTCGACGATTCAGTCTTCGCCCAACCCGACGGCCATCTGTTCGCGTGCTGCCCGCAGGTGAAGAAACCCAAGGATATCGAACGCCTCTGGAAAGGCGTCGAAGACGGCGAAGTCTGTGTCATCTCGACGGACACCTGCACCTTCACGAAAGCCCAAAAGGCCCGCTGGGAAGGCGACTGGACGCGGATCCCGATGGGCCTGCCCGGTCTGGAAACGCTGCTGCCGCTGGTCTACACGAAGGGCGTGCTCGGCAAGAAGATCAGCCTGAATCGCTTCGTCGAGAAGTGCTGCACCAACCCCGCGAAGATCATGGGCCTCTATCCCCGCAAGGGCGTCATTCAGTCGGGCAGCGATGCCGACGTCGCGATCATCGATCCCGAAAAACGCCTGACGGTCGATCACGCAACGATGGAGGGCGGGGCCGACTGGAATCCCTATCAAGGCTGGGAACTGGCCGGCTTCGCGGAACACACGTTTTGCCGAGGCAAGCAGATCGTGGAAAACTACAAATGCATCGGCGAAAAAGGCTGGGGCCAATGGCTCCCCCGCGAACGTGCCGGTTCGCTTTGATGTTTAGCCGCGACTCGTAGGGTTTCCGGAGAGTCGCGCGGAAGCTTTCCGTTTCACGTCCGTTTCTATTTTTCTGGAGCACCCATCCATGAAGACTCGCTTAACCGTGGCCTTGCTGGCATGCCTGCTCGGCACATCTCAGATTCGTGCCGATGAACCGACTGGCCGCCGCCGGGCTCCCTCGCCGCCCGACCTTGCGGCGGTGCCGACCGACGCTCTTGGTTTCGTTCACATTCGCGTGGCGGACATCTGGAAGAGCGACGCTCTGAAAGAATTCCGCGACACGGTTCTCAAAGCCGGCACAAAGGCGCTGGATGGCTTTGACGCGCGTTTCATCCCCGCGCCGTCGAGCATCGATCGCTTGACCGTGGCTGTCATTCCGCAGGACGAAGACCTCCGGAGAGAGCCACACGTCTTGGCGTTTCTCGGCGTGACCAAGCCGATCGACAAGGATCTATTCCTCAAGTCGGCGATGCCCAAGGCGGTCGAGAAGAAAGCGAAGAACGGCAGTTTCTATCGCGACGAGAACCAAAAGGTGGCGGTGGCCTTCCTCACGAATCAGGTCCTGGTTATTGGCGACGAGGAAGGTCTACAGAGCTATTTGGACCGCAATTTCAAATCCAATGGGCCTCTGCACGCGGCCTTGCAGCAGGCCAACGGCAAACGGCACATCACCGCGGCGGGCAACCTGGGCTTGATTCCCGCGAAGGCGCTCGAAGAGATTCCGCCTGAGGTTCGGCCGTTGGCCTTGGCCCAACTGGCCGTGATCAGCCTCGACCTGGCCGAGAACGCGTCGATCGATGTCAGCCTGCAATATCGCGATGAAAAGGCGGCCATCGCGGCGGATGACACCATCGGCATCCTCGCGAAGAAGGGACGAGTCGAAATTCAAAAAGGCCGTGAGGAGATGCTGAAGAAAGTTCTGGGCGACGGCAAGGTCGCCCCCATCGCGGAACTTCCGGAGACGGCTCTCGCACTGATCGCCCTCGGCTCCTTCGAACGGCTCGACGAGATTCTGGCTGCCCCGCCGATCAAGCGTTCGGGCAGTACGCTCCACGCTTCCGTGAAGTTGCCATCCGGCAGCGGACTGATTGGCATGTCGGCGATGGGGGCGGGCCTGCTTCTCCCGGCCGTGCAAAAGGTCCGCGAGGCGGCGGCGCGCACGAAAAGCATGAACAATTTGAAGCAAATTGGCATCGCGATGCACAATCATCAAGATGGAGCGGGTTCGCTGCCAAACGCGGCCATTTGCGACAAAAAAGGGAAACCACTGCTGAGCTGGCGCGTTTCCCTGCTCCCCTACATTGAACAACGGAATCTCTACGAACAGTTCAAACTCGATGAGCCCTGGGATAGCGAGCACAACAAGAAACTCATTAAGTACTTGCCGCCGATTTATGTAAGTCCGAATGCTCCGATGGGTGAACCGGGCATGACGCACTATCGAATCGTGACGGGTAAAGATGCCGTCTTCGATCTCAACAATAATCTGAGAATTGAGAACATCATCGACGGAGCTTCAAACACCATTCTGGTCTTCGAGGCGGCCGACCCGGTGATCTGGACCAAGCCCGAGGAATTTGTTTACGATCCCAAGAAGCCGCTTCCCAAAGTCGCCAATTTCGGCGGCCGCGGTTTTGCGGCGGTGTTCGGCGACGGCGCGGCACGGATCATTCCGGCCACATACGAAGAGAAAATGATCCGACGGTTTTTCCAGTCCAATGACGGAATGACGGTGACGTTTCCGTGAGTCGTGATGAACGAATCCAGCCGCTTGCGGCTTAGCGCGCTAAGCCGCAAGCGGCTTGAACCCACAACGAAGGAGATATTTCCCCATGAGATCATACCGCATCGGCATTCTCGTCGGCATCTGTTTGCTGACAACAACATCGCTCACGCATGCCCAACCCGCAAAGGACGACCCGCTCGCAACGATCCGATTTAATGCCGACCGGGTCAAGAGTTCCAACAACCTCAAGCAAATCGGCATCGCATTTCATTTCAACCACGACGCGCACGGATTTTTCCCAGGCAACATCGTCGACAAGGATGGCAAGCCACTCTTAAGCTGGCGCGTGGCCATTTTGCCGTATATCGAGGAACAAGAGCTTTACAACAAGTTCAAGCTCGACGAACCGTGGGATAGCGACAACAACAAGCCCCTGCTCGAGAAGATGCCCAAGGTGTACACCGCGCCGCGCGGCAAGTTCGAGAAAGGGCACACGTTCTATCAGTCGTTCAGCGGGCCGGGAACGGTGATGGGGGCGAAGAAACTCAAACTCAGCGGCGTTGCCGATGGTTTGTCGAAAACGTTCATGGTCGTCGAGGCTGGCGAGGCTGTTCCCTGGAGCAAGCCCGCGGACATCGAGGTCGACCCGAAAAAGCCGCTCCCAGCCCTGGGCGGCATCTTCGATGGCCCGTTCAACGTCGGCTTCGGCGACGCCTCGGTGCGTTTTCTCAAGAAGGGGATCAAGGAAGAGAACTTGCGGAAGTACATCACGGTCGCGGGTGGTGAAGAGACGAAGGAGAGCGATTTGGTGCCGTGAGGCGACCGAATTTCGAGCGGGGTTGCGTAAGCGCCCCGTGGTCTTGAAAAGGCCACGGGGCGCGTACGCAACCCCCCGCGATAAGGACCCTTCCACTTAAACTTCCCCTTCACCTCCGGGTTCACAATACACTCCGCCGGCCATTCGCCTTGGGAGAGTCGGGCGATGCACTGGGAGGCCAAGAGGGCCATCTCGTCGCGCGATTGCAGATCAACGCCCGCCGTATGAGCGGTGATCACCACGTTGTCGAGCTTGATAATCGGATGGTTTGGGTCGGGCGGTTCTTGGTCGAACACATCGATGCCGGCCCCGGCAATCTTCTTATCCTTCAGCACGTCATACAGGGCCTTTTCGTCGACCACAGCACCGCGGGCTGTGTTGATCAGGAACGCCGTTGGCTTCATCAAGGCTAGTGTCTTATGGGTGATCAAGTGTCGCGTCTCGGCCATCGCGGGGAGATGAAGCGACACGTAATCGCCTTGTTTCAAGACATCCTCGAGTGTCGCCAGCTTGATGCCGTGTTTTTCGACAAAGGCCTTGTCGGGGTACGGCTCGTAGGCGACGACCTTCATGCCGAAGTCCAGACCGCGCATTGAAACCGCTTTGCCGATCCGGCCCAGGCCGACCACGCCGAGCGTTCGGCCGCGTAGGGGCAGATTCGCCACCCGCGGCCATTTGCCTCCAACTATACCGTTGTGCTGCGAGATCAAGTTCCGGGCGAGGCACAGGATCAGCATGAACGTATGCTCAGCGACCGAATCCTGGTTCGTGCCGGGGGCGATGCAGACGACCACGCCATGATCGGTAGCGGCCGCGACGTCCACGGCATCGTAACCGACGCCGGCACGGGCGATCACCTTCAGGTCGGGGAACTTCTCGAAAACCTTTCGGGTGTACGGCTCGGAACCGGCCAGCGTTGCTGAGATGCCGCCTAGCTGGGCGAGTAGATCGTCTTCCATCATCTGCACTTGCTTGGCGGGGAAAACCAGTTCGAACCCGGCCCGCTTAAAAACGTGGAGAAACTCACCGTCTAAGTTCGCCAACGGGGCGGGTCCGATCATCGCTTTTGGCATCGTCAGGCTCCCATTCACAAGATGTTTCTAGCAGCGATGATATGCCGGAGGGCGGTTTCCGGCATCGCATTACGCCGTTTAGCCGCGAATCGGAGGTTTTACGGAGATTCGCGCGGGGAAGACCAAAACCATTGCAAATTGATAATTGCAAACTGCAAATTGAGAAAACCACCAGGGATGGCCGCCGCGTGGGCCTCGCGAATCTCCGTAAAACCTCCGATTCGCGACTAAACGAACCTTGTGTCTAGATGGCGTGTCTTGCTTAAAACCCTGCCGGAAGATGAACAAAAGATGGATGAAATGTGGGGAAGCGATGAAGCTTTCCGGAATCCATTCTTGACCTTTAGGGGATATGCCGAGATGATAGGTATAGAAGGTTCGCGCGTGAACACGCGTGGAACCTCGGTGGCAGGGTCTAAACTCTGGGAGGTGCTCCACGGTAGCACAGACACGACGGCCGCGTCCGGCTTGCCGGTCCGAGATTTCCTCCCATGTTCCCCATGCCGCGAAGGAGGTCACTTGCAAACCGCGACGCTGAGTTCTTTACCGGCCCGCAAATTGAGCGACGCCCGTCATCGGGCGTGCCTGTGCGCTCGCACCGCTCAAGATAACAAAGCCCGCGACATCGTCGTTCTCGACATGCGGGCGATTACACCCCTCTTCGACTTCTTCGTGATCGCTACCGGCACCAGCCGGCGGCAAATTCACGCACTGGCCGAAGGCATCGATGCTGCTCTCCGCGAGGAAGGCGACACCCGCGAGGGAATCGAAGGGTACGAAGCCAGCAAGTGGATCGTGCAGGACTACGGCGATATCCTCGTGCATATTTTCGATCCCGACACCCGCCAGTATTACACACTGGAAGAACTCTGGGCCGACGCCAAACGCGTCGACTGGGAACGGGAATAAAAATTGGCTTGGCGAGCCGAGCGGCGTAAGCCGCCGGGTGATTGCGCGGGTATCACCCGGCGGCGTACGCCGCTCCCCGTCTTGGCTGCCATCTCCCCCGATCCGAGCAAGCTGGCCGACTACCTGGCGATGATCAAGTCGGCCCAGAATCCGGAGCACGGCGACTACCAAGCTAATTTCGCGATGCCGTTGGCGAAGACCCTGAAACGGAAACCGCCCGAGGTCGCGGCCGAGATTCTGCAGCAGCTTCCGCCGAACGATGTGATCGAGACCACGTCGGTCGCCGGGCCGGGCTTCATCAATATTCGCCTCAAGAACTCGTGGCTGGCGCAGCAAGTCCACGCCATGGCCGGCGACGAACGGCTCGGCATCGCCCCGGCCGCGACTCCCAAGACATACGTCATCGATTATTCCGGCCCGAACGTCGCCAAGCCGTTGCACGTCGGGCATTTGCGCAGCACCATCATCGGCGAGGCCCTCTGCCGGCTCTTGCGATTCCTGGGCCACAAGGTCGTCGGCGACAACCACCTCGGCGACTGGGGCACGCAGTTCGGGATGTTGCTCTATGGGTACAAGAACTTTCTCGACGAGGCGGCCTACAAGACTGATCCTGTTCGCGAACTCGCTCGCCTCTATCGGCACGTTCGCGAAGTGGCGAAAGCCAACGACGACGACGAGGCTGAGAAGGGGAACCCGGTTGCCGACGCCTATCGGGGCGAGACGGTGAAACTCCACGCCGGCGACGCGGAGAACGTCGCTCTGTGGAAGCAATTCATGCCGCCGTGCATGGAGGAAGTCAACGCCATCTATCGCCGCCTGGAGGTCAAGTTCGATCACCTCCACGGCGAGAGTTTCTACAACCCGATGCTTGCGGATGTCGTGAAGGATCTGCTCGAAAAAGGCGTCGCGGAGAAGAGCGAAGCAGCGGTGATTATCCGCGAAGGTAAAGACAAGGTCTCGTTGATCCAGAAACGCGACGGGGCCTACACCTACACGACCACCGACCTGGCGACCATCAAGTATCGCGTCGATACCTGGAAGCCCGACGCGATGCTCTTCGTCGTCGATTTCCGGCAGGGGGATCACTTCAAGAACCTCTTCGCCGCCGCCAAGCGGTGGGGATACCAGGGCGTCGAACTGGCGCACGTTTCGTTCGGCTCGGTGCTCGGCTAAGACAAGAAGCCGTTCCAGACGCGGACCGGCAAGACGATCGAACTGGCTGACCTGCTCGATAAGGCGGAAGAACAGGGTCTGGCCAAATACGAACAGACCAATCAGGAACGGATTGATCGCGGCGAGGACGTGCCGGAACTGAGTCCCGAAGAGAAAAAGGCAATCGCATCGGCCGTCGGCCTCGGGGCGGTGAAATACGCCGACTTGTCGCAGAACCGGACGTCCGATTACGTCTTCAGCTTCGAGAAGATGCTGGCGACGGACGGCAACACGGCCACCTACATGCAGTATGCCTACGTTCGTTGCCGGGGCATCTTCCGCAAGGCGGAAGTCGATGCCGAGCAATTCCGCAAGACACCACCGGCCGTGAAACTCGAAACGCCCGCCGAACGGGCCCTTGCCCTGCAACTCCTGCGCTACAGCGAGGCCCTCGACGTCGCCGCGGCCGAGTACATGCCGCACTACCTGACGGGCTACCTCTGGGATCTCTCGAAGGCATTCAGTTCGTTCGTCACCAATTGCCATGTGATCAAGGCCGAGACGCCCGAGCTACGCGATAGCCGGTTGCTGCTCTGCGACCTGACGGCACGGGTGATTCAGCGGACGTTGGATTTGCTGGGGATTCGGACGGTGGAGCGGATGTGAAATGGCGGATTCCAAAAATCCCCTGCCTGAGATATACTCAATTCATCTCCGGGAGAATTGCTCATGGTTCAGTCGCAACCGATCACAATCCAGTTCACGGTAACTCTTACTGCATTGGTGCATCCGGAAACTGAAGTAGGTGGTTTCTCCGCCGAAGTCCCCGCTCTGCCCGGCTGCTTCACGCA
>JAIOQJ010000154.1 GCA_021413475.1 Planctomycetota bacterium
TTTCGAGGAATAGACGTTGGGAGCCGAACTGCATTTCGACGCGAGCATGAGCCACGAGAGTACCCTCACTTCACTTCCGGCACGATGGGCGCAGAAGGAAGGGGGTGAGGACGCAGCAATCACGTTGTAGAGGGGTGGAGAGATTGCGGGTTCGATCCCCGAGGCTTTCGCCTCGGGGCTTGAGTTGAATCACTCCACCGAACGAAAACCAGGAGCTTACTTGCGGAGACCGAGCCGGCCGATGACGGTCAAATAACGGGCACGGTCTTTCTGACGAATGTAATTGAGAAGGCCGGACCGCTTGCTGACCATCATGAGAAGACCGCGGCGAGACGCGTGGTCTTTCTTGTGGGTGCGCAGATGCTCGGTGAGCTCGTTGATCCGCGAGGTCAGGAGGGCGATCTGGACTTCGGGCGAGCCGGTGTCCTTGGCTTCGCGCCGATACTGATCGATGATTTCGGTTTTCTTCTCTTTCGTGATCGACATTTTGTGGTCCTCACCACCTCCACGCTACGACAATCTGCCTGAATCAAGACACGTTATTACACATTCACACGGGTCTAATCTAGGAAGCGAGCGTCCAACAGCAAGAGGCAAAAGGGAATTCGCGCGGCCGAGTTTGGGGGCGCTGCGAATTCCTGATTCTAGCAGGGGAATGAATCGCGACAAGGGGACTTTACTCACACCGCGTGAAGGTGCAAGCGAAAACGGGCGGCGCAGAGCGCCGCCCGTCTTGGAGTTCGATCGAGACCTTAGCGCGGAATCGCGCTCAGAAGCTTTTCGAGGTTCGCCTGCGAAATCTCGGCGCGGATGACGAGGTTCGTCCCTTGCGTCGTGATGCGGACGGTGTTGAGCACGTCGTTCACCGGCGCCAGCTTCGGCTCTTCCTTCGCCTTTTGGGCGAGCATCATGCGGCCGGCCATCAGGCCCATGTTAGCCATGGTGTTGATCTTCTTGACGCCTTCGTCGTCCTTGAAGTTGCCGGCGGCCTGAAATCCAATGTCCTTCGACAGCGTGATCGACAGGCCCATACCCTCCATGCTCTGCACGATGGCGGCGGCTTCGGCGCCCGGAGCCTTCGGGGCGTTTTCGGACATCTTCGCAATGCCTTCGGACGTGGCGATGAAGCTCATGCTTTGCTTGTTGTTCGTGGTTTCCAGCAGCGACTTGATCGCCGGCTTCAGCGTCGACGCCTTGCCGCCGTTGATGCGGGCGACCGTCTTGGTGATCGCGTCCTTCGACAGGCCGCCCACGATCATCGAATCGTTGACGATGGCGGCGTAGAACGGCTTCTCGTTGTCGTTCGGAACCACTTCCACAATGGTGACGTTGCCGGCCTTGGTGATCTTGACCTTGTCCCCGTCCTTTTCGGCGACGGCCTTGGCGACGTCGGCCAACTTCTCGGGATTGAACTTCCCTTCAATGCAAACGACGCCGCTATCGACGTCCTTGCTGCCGTCTCCGGTGACGGTGATCGAGGTCAGGTCGCGGAACGGATCGAAGTCGGCCTTTTCGAGAAGTTCTTTGGCGGGCGATTCGTTGATCTTGTCCTTGACCATCGCCTTGACCTGGTCGACGAGGTCTTTCTTGTCTTTGAGCAGATCGGATTCGAGGATCTGCTTGACGTTGACCGTGATCACGATTTCCGTGTTCGGGGGCAAGTACTTCGGGTCGATGGCCCGCGCCGGCAAGGCCAGACCCAAAACGACCGCCACGCAGGTGAGGCGAGCCAAAAACGCACGCATGAGA
>JAIOQJ010000155.1 GCA_021413475.1 Planctomycetota bacterium
TTTGGACTTTGTGAAGCCGCGACGCGGAGTCTTCGGAGCGGAGCGCTGTTGCGTGAGGCAAAGCGCTCCGCTCCGGAAACCCTCCGCGTCGCGGCTTCACGGATTGTTCGTTACTTCTTGTTATTCTTCTGCGCCGCGGACCAGTCCGCGTACTTCTTGTAAGCGACTTTGCGCTTTTCGTCCGTGCTGAAGCCCAGGTAGTGGTAAGCCCACAAGAGGCCGGGCTGCGATTGCAGGGCGTCGAAACCGTATTCATTATGTTTCTGACCCGACAGATGGATCGCCATCGCCAGGGCGATGTCGTTGATCTGCGTCGAAATATTGACGTTGTTCCACTGGATGTTGGTGACCTGCGTTTTGTCCTCGAGCATGGCTTCCATCGCGGCCAGATGTTCCTTGCCACCCATCTTGCCGACGCACGTGAGAGCTTGGGCCCGAGTCCAGATCTGCAGGTCTTTCATCTTCATCACTTTGACGGCGAAATCGATCCCCTCTTTCAAGTTCATGTTCTGAATCACGGAAAGAGTCTGGCTGATCGAATTGATGTCGTTGCGGTTCTCCGCCCAGGCGAAGAACAACTTGCGGAAAGGCACGGCTTGTTCACCGTTGCGAAGGGCATTTTGGAACGGCTGCTGCCACAGGAAATTCGAAACCGGGTTGATGTTATTGGCGGTGACGATCCCCTTGGTCATCACCGGATCAGCACCGATCAAGAACAGAGGTGCCAGGTCGGACGCTTGCAATTGCGGGCGTGCACCCGTGCCGCTCCAGGGGCCGAACAGGTGTTGCTGCAATTCCTGAGCGCGGATGGCGTATTTCTCACCTGCCAGCTTCGGGGCTTGCTCGCAGGCTTCCAGGAACGCGGCGTTGGTTTTCACCATGTCCGCGTAAAGCTTACGTGAAGGAGCGTCGTTGCCGACGAGCTTTTGATAGCTATCCATCATCGGCAGATCGTGTTTCAATTTGCCGTCGGCATCGGCCAGAAAACCGTCGACGCGTGCTTTCAGATCGAGGGCCATCACTTCGGGAAGCAGTTGGGCGCAATGGTTCCAAACTTCGGGATCGGTGCTTTTCATCCCATCGAGCAACGCGGCCTTCGCATGCCGGCCGAGCTTTTTCAACTCGCGCGCCGCTTCATCGCGCACCTTGTAGCGTGCATCGCCCAGATCGCGAACCAGTTCAATCGCTTTCAGTGACTCGGGTGTCGGCGCGGGTTTCATCGTGACCGTCTCAGCGGCCATGAGATACGATCCGCTCAGGAGTAGGGCACCAATTAGGGAGAGGGATTTCATAGGGAAACTCCACGAGCCGGAAAAAACCCGCATGGGAACATTCTAGAGGATGACGGATTGTCAGGCGATCCACAATCAAATTTTCGTCAAATCTCCGCGGAAAGCTCTTCCGTCTGCGAAAGATGGAAATATAAACTTTTGTATACTAATTCGGTTTCGATACGCGACAGATCGATTCAGAGGTTGGGTTGAACAATCTGTTCAACACTTCCTGATCGACGAAGGATCGCTTCGACTGTCAAATATCCGGAGCGGACCGCGCCCTCCATGGTCGCGGGCCAACCCGTATTTGTCCAGTCGCCAGCGAGGAGCAGATTTCCCAGCGGTGCTTCTTGTGTCGGCCGCCAGCGATCGATGCCTGGCAACGCACTGAAGGTCGCGGCATGTTCTGTGACCACCTTCGCCCGCAGAACCGTTGCCGCTGTCAAAGCCGGAAAAAGCTGTGACAGCTCACGAACGATTTTCTCCCGGATTTCTTGATGTTCCAGCCCTTTCAGGTGATGCGAAGCACTGATGACGACCTGAAGGTAATACGAACCATCGGCACTCTGGCCCCGATTGAAGATCCACTGCCCCAAACAATCGACCAGGACTAAATGAGGACGATCGAGCACCGCTCGATCCAACCAAAGATGCACGCTGGTAATCGGCGAGGTCTCGAAATTCAGCAAACGGCTGAAACAGGGATGAGCGTTGATCGTCGCTTCATCCAACAAGCCGAGCAGTCGTTGATACGGAAGTGCCGCGATGTACCAGTCGGCTTTGACGACGCGGCCGTCGCGCATCTTGACGCCTCGCACTTCGTTGCCAGCGATTTCCAATGCCGTGGCCGCCGTGCCGGTTTCGATCGTCACGCCGTGCTCGGTGAACCAGCTTTGCATCTCCTCGCCATAGAGCCGCGCGAGCGGCACGGTAGGGAGAAATACTTCGAATCCCCGGCGATGCCGGAGGAAACCGTCGAGAAATACCTTGCGGGCATACTTCAAGCCGAGCCGATCGATCGTCTCATTCAAAGCGCTAACGAGCACCACACTCCAGAAACGTTCGATGGTCCGTTGGTTTTGCCGATTCCGCTTCAGCCAGAGGAGCAACGGCTGATCGTCGTTGGCGTCTGTTCTCAAGAGAGCGAGCATTCCCCAGCCAATTCGAATCTTGTCGCCTAGCGTGAGATAGTGAGCACGCAGCAACGAACGTGCAAAGTGAAACGGAGCGGGGAGCCGGTCTGCGCTAAATGGACTGACTCGCCGATCCGGCGTCATGAACCAGAGTGTCGGTTGCGGTGCGAGCAGGTGAGCAACACCGGTCGTCGCACAGAAGTGGGCGAAGTTCGTGCAGCAACCCATCGTGACGTGCTGGCAGGCATCGATGAGTTGCCCGGTAACAGGGTCGGTGAACGAACTGGCCCGGCCGCCCAGCCGATTGCGCGATTCGAAGATGCAGACGCGGAAGCCGCGAACTGCCAAAGCCGCCGCGGCCGCCAGACCTGCCAGGCCGCCGCCGAGGATGACGACGCTTTTCACAGCCACCCCAATAGGAATGAAGTTAAGATTTTTCACCACAGAGACACAAAATCACAGAGAAAACACGAGAATTCGGTAAGTGACTTCGAGCGCGGTTCGTCTTTCCTATTTGTTGTATTTCTCCCTCTTCTTCTCTGTGCCTCTGTACTACTCACTCTTCGTTTTTAGCTTTCGTAACACGATTTCTCCGGCGGCTTGCCAGCAGGTCCTGCGCAAAGAGGTTCAAGAAGTTGAGCCACAGAGAACACAGAGATCACGGAGAAATGCGATAAAAACCTGCTTTCTCTGTGTGCTCTGTGTGCTCTGTGTGCTCTGTGGCTCATCTTCTCGCTTTGATTGCGGCTTCCGCGCTGTGTCTCTGTGGTTCAAATCTTCACTTGATGCACATGACGCACTTCACAGCCACCCCCAGCGCCGCGGGAACGCCAGCAACAGGTGCCGAATTTTCCGCAACGGCGACAGCCGGACCCGTTCACGGAAAACGTCGTAATCTCGGCGTTCGATTTCGTCGAGCAGACCGCGATAGATGCTCAACATCACCTGGAACACCGCCCGGCCCGATGGTGTCAGATACCGAGGAAGAATCTCCGCCTTCTGATAATAGGCGCGCGCTCGTTCAACTTGGTAATGCATCATCGCCTTGAACGCCGGGCCCTGTTGCCTCCAGGTTTCGGGAGGGCAAGCGAAACGCTCGATATCCTCCTGCGGCAGATAGACCCGTCCCTGCGCGAGATCCTCGCCAAGATCGCGGAGAATATTCGTCAACTGAAAGGCGATGCCGGCCGCTTCCGCATATTCTCGCGCTCGTGGATCGCGATGGCCCCAGATGTGGATACAACAGAGCCCCACCGCCGAGGCGACCCGATAGCAGTAAATGGATAGTTCGGCGAAAGTCGCGAACCGCAGCGGATCGAGATCCATCTCCACGCCGTCGATCACCGCGTGAAGGTATTCGGGAGGAATCCGATAACGTTGGATCGTATCATTCAGGGCGGGATGCAGGGGATGCGAATAGTCCCCGGCCAGGCAGCGATTGAGGGCCGTTCGCCAATCCCGCAGGGTGGCTCGCTTACTCTCGACTTCCCCCGCTTCATCGGCCAAATCGTCGGTGATGCGCATGAAGGCATACAGGGCGTCCATCGCCTTTCGCTGCGCACGCGGCAGAACCTGGAAGGCCAGGAAGAAATTCTTCGCGGTACGCCGCGTCAGGCGATGGCACCAGACATACGAGTTCGCTACCGAGTGGCGTCGCTCATCCACATGATGATGCATGCACGTCGGACGAGCATTCCCACCAATCAGAGCCCCGACCAGCAACTTTGCCTTCTCCGCTTTGCCAACTTTCGGCCGCCGCGACCAGACGTCGTAATCGAGCCCCTCGATTTTCCGCAGAATCGCGAGGCCGCCCTGGAGAAACAATTCGATGTCGGCCCGCACCGCGCGCGGGAGCATGCCGAGCAACGGCCGACCTTGTTCGAAGATCGCGCGTGTGCGTTCCACCTCGAACTTCATCAGCGCGCGAAAGGCGGGCGTGCAGCGTTTCGCGTGCAATTCGTCGTCCGTGTAACCGAATCGCTGACGGTCCTCTTCCGGCAGATAAACTCGGCCGAGATCGGTGAAGTCGCGAGCGACATCTTGCCAGAAATTGGCGAGTTGCAAGCCGGTGCAGATACGATCGGAAAGCTCGGCTCGCTTCTCATCGAAACACTCGCATAGGTACAGCACAAGCCGGCCGACCGGATTCGCCGAGCGACGGCAATAATCCAATAATTCCGCGAAGGTGTTGTAACTCTTGGTGCGTTGGTCCTGCTCGAAGGCCGAGAGTAGATCGAGAAATGGTTCGGGGGGGATGTGGAAACGCTCAATGGTTGGCTTCAGGGCGATCATCACCGGGTGCCTAGCTCGCCCGACATAGCAATCGAGAAGCTCCTCGCGCCACCAGCCGAGCAAATCGAGCGCCCGTTGCCCGCCGCCAGTCTCGTCGCCGAGGTCGTCCGCCCAACGGCAGTAGGCATAGACGGGGTGAAAATGCCGGACCAATTGTCGTGGCAACAGGATCGAAGCGACGCTGAAATTCTCGTAGTGGCTTCGGGTCAAGCGGGCACAATAGCTTCGCGCCTGAGCCAGGTCCATCAATGGATAGTCACAACCTGGGCCGAAGCGCGCGAGGTGTGCCGTGAACGAATAGGACATGTAAAGATTGTAGCGATCGCTCCCGGCAGGCAGGATCAGGTCTTCTTCGGCAGCATCGTGTAAACGCGTGCCGTACCGTCGGCACACGCAACGGCGAACTTCGTGCCATCGGGATGCAGCGAGAGATCACGGCTATTCGAATTGACCGTAACGACGTGCGCGCTCGTCAAATCGCCGGCTTTCCAGAACCAGACACGACCCTGCGCGCCACCGCCCGTGCTGATTACCCAGCCTTCCGGGTGAAACTCGACGCCCCAGGCCGTGCCTTGGAAAGCATCCTTCGGTTTCAGTTGCTTCGCTTTGCCGTCTTTCCAGTCGAAAAGGAGAATAAGCGGATTGCCGATGCCCGCGAAGGCGTTCGAGACATTGGAAATACCGGCACAAGCCAGTTGCGTCCCGTCGGCGGAAAACGTCATGGAACGAACGCCGCCGATATCGGCCATGAACGTCGGGTCGTACTTGGTAAAGACTTTGGCGTCGAGTTCGCGGACGACGCTCCCTTTCTTCAGATCCCAATCTTTGATGATTCCTTTCAAGTCACCGGAAACGAGATGTTGGCCATCGGGATGAAACGCCACGTTGTAGACATGGCTTTCGTGGCCGGTGAGGGTTTTGAGGTGCTTGCCATCAGCCGCGGCCCAGAGCTTGATGGTGAGGTCGTTTCCGCAGGTCGCGATCGTCGTTCCATCCGGGCTGACGACGACGGCACGAATCCAACCGTCATGAGCTTCAACCGTGCGAATTGGTTTGGGGGAATCTGATTCACCGGCCCACCAGACGAGTTTGCCGTGATAATCGGCCGAGATCAGTGTGAACGCCGGATACGGCCGTGAGGGCAGAATCAGGGCTCGGCCACCCAGTACCGCCATTGAGGCAACACGGGCGTTCTCATATGCCAGTGCGGCCTGGGCATCCTTCAGATTGGGGCTGAGAAACGCAAGGCCGCGCGTCCAGCTTGTGTGTCCCTCAAGCGGCGTCTTGCGGTTATTGAGAAGATCGTAGCGCTGCAAGGTGTTGTCCTGAGCACTGACGAACAGGTAACGGCCCGACGGATCAAACCGACAGCCGATAAGCGGACTGGCGTGTTTGAATTCGGCGAGGATACGAGTGGCGGTGGGATCAATCGGCTGGCTCATTCGGGATACTCCGAGGCGGGATAAGGCTGATTGTACCCGAACGAACCAAGAGCGGCCAAGCGGCAAATTGTTCATCGAAAAGCAGAGGCCACGAAACACCCGGCCATGCCAGGTGTTCCGTGGCCTCTACTTTGATGACTCGAAATCCGCGCTCCAACTCGCCGTCGCTGGAATGAAGTGTTAGTCCCCATCCTTGAAGTCTTCAAGCCGTTGACTGCGCGTCGGTTGGCGGAGTTTGGTCAGGCCGCGGGCTTCGATCTGGCGGATCCGCTCACGGGTGATGCCGTAAACCTTCGCCACTTCGTCAAGTGTCCGCGGATGGCCATCACGTAGACCGAAACGCATTTCGATTACTTCTCGCTCCCGAGGGGCAAGCGAGCGAAGCACCTCGACGATTCGTTCGCGGAGCAAACGGGCATCGACATGCTGGCCGGGCGTGTTGGTGCAGCGATCGCTGATGAAATCCTCGAGCGCCCGTTCGCCATCGCCGCCGACCGGTTCGTGCAAGCTGATCGGGTGCTTGCCCACGGCCCGCAACGAGCGCGTGTCCTCGACCTTGATGTCGAGTTTCGCCGAGATTTCCTCGATCGTCGGTTCCCGGCCGGTCGCCACCGACATCTCGCCGCGAACCCGCTCGATGGCGGAGAGCGTGGCGATCTGGTGACAGGGTACCCTGACCGTTCGGGCATGATCGGCCAGGGCACGGGTGATGCCCTGGCGAATCCACCAGGTCGCGTAGGTGCCGAATTTGAAGTTCATTCGGTGTTCGTACTTATCCACCGCCCGCATCAGGCCGCGATTGCCTTCCTGAATGAGGTCGGCGAACGGCAGGCCGCGATTGCGGTACTTCTTGGCAATCGACACCACGAGACGAAGATTGGCTTCCGCCAGTTCCCGGCGCACGTTCTGAAATACGAACTGGAGCTTGCGAAGCATCCGATACTTGCGGCGGTATTCCTCGGGTTCCATGCCGAGAACCAGGATCCAGTCGCGAACAGTGCGATTGCGCACTACCCGCCCAGCGGCGGNNNNGCGGTACGTGGATCCTTCAAATCGTGAGCGGAAACGGCTTCGAGGAGGGCTTTCCCCTTTCGCTCGAAATCGTCGACCCAACGTTCGATATTTTCCGTGCGCGGCGAGAGTTCCGTCATCAGCCGGCTTATCTTGCGAAGCCGAAGCCGACGGCGATGCTTCCAGGTGCGGCGATCCTGAGCGGTATCGAGAGTGATGCCGTCGATAAACTCGCTGTCCTCGCGCTTCAACAGGCTGCGGATCGTCCGTAGATGAGCCGGCAGGCGAGCCAGAATCTGATCGCGTTTCAGGTTGGCGGTGCTGACCACGTCCACATTCGGATCGAGAGGGGTTTGCCCCGCATTGATCTTTTCGAAGAGCGCCACCGCCTTGTGAACGATGAAGATGCAACGCATTGCTGCCGTGCGGAAACGGCCGCGAGCTCGCTCCAATCGCTGGGAAACTTCGATTTCATCGATCCGATTCAGAAGCGGGATTGAGCCCATCTGTCGCAGGTAGAGTCCGAGAGCGTCGTCAGGTCCGTGGCCGGATTCGACTTCCTCGGCCAACACCTCGGGCGGTTCGATCTCTTCTTCGAGCTCGGTATCGTCGTCGGCATCAATTTCGTCTTTGTCATCGACATCGGGCGCGTGCGTCAGTCGATCCTCTTCCTCCAGAGTGCTTCCGGCGGGAGTTCGCTTCTTTTCCAGAATGTCGAGACGGCTGTTAGCTCTCATGGATCCCTACCTAACTGGGGTCGAGGCTACGGGCGAGGAGTCGAGTACTCCCGAGCGAATGCATGACCCGAATCGCCAGGACGGGGCGCGAGTGCGACCCACGGCGTCATGCCAATCTCACCAGCGATTACTCTATTATACGCCATTCCTGACCCGGAAGGACGTTTCCTCAAGAAAAGGCGCGACAACAAGTTCCGACACAACTGAAACCCATGCCGTTACCCGTGTTTCAGGACACTACTGGCCCGGAAAATGGTTCGGGGTGTTCAGACGATCACTTCAATTTTGTGGGGACACGCTTCCAGCTTGTCCAAATTAAAATTCGGACAAGCTGGAAGCGTGTCCCCACGTTTCAGATTGGTTGTTTGCACGGCCACCGACATTCGGCTACGCTATTATACCAGCACCTGCAAGCCTATACGTCGGTGCGGATGTAAAAGGTTCATCATGAATGCAAGTTTGTAGTGACCCGATTTAGCGGGTCTAGCCGCTCGACCCGCTAAATCGGGTCGCTACGAACCTTCCCAGCCTCTTGGAAAATCATGGTTCGACTTTTCTTACTGACTCCGCTCGTTCTCTCTGTCGCGTGTGCGAAGGGCGCGGAACCGATCGAACCACCCCTAAAGGACACCGATCGCGCCCATTGGGCCTTTCAGAAGCCGCTGCGTCCCGAAATTCCTCGGGTCAAGAATTCTACCTGGGTCAAGACTCCGATCGATGCATTTATCCTGGCGAAGCTCGAAGCCAAGGGGCTCACCCCCACCAAGCCCGCCGAACGTCTGACGCTGTTACGCCGTGTGACGTTCGATCTTACCGGTTTGCCGCCTACGCCGGATGAGATCGATGCATTCATCAATGACAATCGCCCCGACGCCTACGAGCGTCTCGTCGATCGCCTGCTCGCATCGCCTCATTACGGGGAACGCTGGGCCCAGCACTGGCTCGATGTCGTCCGCTATGCCGAATCGAACGGTTATGAGGGGGATGCGGAACGCCCCTACGCTTGGCGTTATCGCGATTATGTCGTCCGCTCCTTCAATGACGATAAGCCATTCGATCGCTTTCTCACCGAACAGATCGCTGGCGACGAACTGGCGGCCGGCAAGGAACCGCGCGCCAATACCGACTTATTGATCGCCGCGGGCTTTCACCGCTGCGGGCCGATGCACGCGGTGGGCGGCAACGTCGATCCGGAGGAAACCCGCAACGAAGTGCTGACCGAGATGGTCCAGGGCATTGGCTCCGCCTTCCTCGGTTTGACGATGAATTGCGCCCGATGCCACGACCACAAATTCGACCCGATCTCGCAGGCCGACTATTATCGTCTCGAAGCGTTCTTCGCCTCGACGCGGACGAAGGATGTCGATTTCTCCCTGAGCGAAGAACGCTCGGCCCATCAATTGAAGCTGATCGGCACGATGGCAAGGCTCGCACCGATCAAGGCCAAGGTCGCGGCCCTGGATGCTCCGTATCAGGTGAAGGTTCGCGAACTCAAGAAGAGCCGGCTCGACCCGCAATATTTGGAAGTGCTCGATCTGAAGAAACGGACGCCCGAGCAGGACAAACTCTACAAAGACGCCCAGACGCTTCTGAAAGTCACCTGGGACGAAACCCTGGCGGCAATGACGCCTGCCGACCGCGAACGCCGGGCCGTCTTGCGGGCGGAGCAACATGCCGTCGAGGCCGAGTTGCCGATTCCGCCGTCGATGGCCTGGTCGGTGTTCGACGACGGCAAGCCGCCGCCGACGCACATCCTCAAACGCGGCGAGGTCAAGAAAAAGGGCGAAATCGTTCCGCCGGATTTTCCACGCGTCGTCCGTGCCGGAGAGATCAAGAAAGAAGGCAGGCTAACCCGCAAGGACCTGGCCGCCTG
Organism: Planctomycetota bacterium; assembly: GCA_021413475.1. Taxonomy (GTDB): domain Bacteria; phylum Planctomycetota; class Planctomycetia; order Gemmatales; family Gemmataceae; genus JAIOQJ01. Next base: position 9,763 of record JAIOQJ010000155.1, read on the forward strand.
GCTGACGTCGCCCGATCATCCGCTGACGGCACGGGTGTTTGTCAATCGGCTCTGGCAGCATCATTTCGCGCGCGGCCTTGTCGGCACGCCCAACGATTTCGGCACTCGCGGCGAACGGCCTACACATCCCGAACTGCTCGATTTCTTGGCTCGCGAACTCATCGACAACGGCTGGAAGGTGAAGCCGTTGCACCGGTTCATGGTGCTCTCGGCCACCTATCGGCAAGCGTCGCAGGCGAAACCGAACGACATTGATCCGGACAACAAGCTACTCTGGCGGATGAACCGGCATCGGCTCGAAGGCGAGACCCTCCGCGACGCCGTGCTGGCCGCGTCGGGGTCGCTCAATCGCGAACTCGGCGGGCCAATGGTCCGCATTCCTCTGGAACCCGAAGTCTACGACCTGATCTTCACCGAAGGTGAACCGGACGGTCTATGGCCCGTGACGCCGGACGTCCGCCAGCACACGCGCCGGAGCCTATACTTGTTCGCGAAACGCAACGTCCGCCAACCGTTATTGGAAGCGTTCGACCAACCCGACCGCGTGACGTCGTGTGCGGATCGCTCGGTGTCGATCTTCGCGCCGCAAGCGCTAATCTTGATGAATGGCCCGTTCACGCAAACGCAAAGTCGGGCCCTGGCAGCGAAGCTATTGACTGACCACGGAGACAAACCCGAAGCGTTGATCCCGGCCGCTTATCGCCGCTGCTTCGGCCGAACCCCGACC
>JAIOQJ010000156.1 GCA_021413475.1 Planctomycetota bacterium
CGACAATATTCGCATCATGACGACGCGGTTCCGCACTCGGCCAATCCCAGAAGATACCCGCGAAGATGTGCGGAAACTTCAAGAAGAACTCAAGTCGCTGCAAGCGATCCGCGAAAAGACGGAGGCGGACATCCGCGCGAACCAGTCCGACACCTTGTTCCTCAGCAAGCTCGAGAACTTCACGACCATCACGAACACGCATGCCACCGATAAAGGAGCCATCAACGCCGAAGCGACGATTAATATGTCGAAGTACATCATGGATTCGCGGGCCGAAAAGACCAAGGTGCTCGTCACCTTGCAGCAACTCATTCAATCGAATCAGGATAAAGTCGACCAGGCCCAGCGAAAACTGAGTGCCTTGATATCCGGCACTGTCAGGATCGAACGCGATGCCGTCGTCGTCGTGGAGAAAACCAACCCCGCGCTGGGGAAGATTCGCTTGAATTACCTCGTCGATTCCGCTTCGTGGGCACCGCAATACAAGTTCCGGGCCGGCAAGACGGCCAAGGACCAGGTTCAACTCGAATACCTAGCCGCGGTGGTGCAGTACACGGGCGAAGACTGGTCGAACGTCAAACTCGTTTTGTCGACCGCCAAGCCGACGCTGAATGCCGCCCCGCCCGAATTGCAGAGCCTGCAAGTCACCGTGATCCCCAAGGCGTCCGCGAGCGGTGTGCGGGCACCCGATGCCATGGAACTTGACGAGCAAGTGAAAAATCTTCGTTCCAAAGCTCAGACCGAATTCAATCAACGCAAGGTGACGAGCGGTGCCGGCTACGTCAATACCGCTGCGGCTCTCGATCAATCGTGGGAATTGCTGAACCCGGACGAGGCCGTCAAACGGGGTTGCTTCATGGCGGTTCGCGAAGGTCCCAGCGTTACATATCATCTTACCAATCGCCTGTCGATCCCCTCGCGCGTTGATGAGCAAGTAATCGAGGTGACGCGCATCGATATGCCGCCGGATTACTACTACAAGGCCGTGCCGATCCTCTCTTCGCTCGTTTATCGCTTGGCCGACCTGACCAACCGGAGCAATTACATTCTGCTGCCGGGGGACGCGACCATGTACATCGGCAGCGATTTCGTCGGCCAGATGAACTTGCCGCTCGTGGCTATCGGCGAGAACTTCACCGTCGGCTTCGGCGTTGATCCGCAACTGCAAGTGCAACGGCAGATGATCGATAAGTCCAAGTCCACCCAGGGCGGCAACCAGGCCCTTCGCTTCGATTACCGGATTCTGATTAGCAGCTACAAGTCGGAGCGGATCAAGCTGCAGGTCTGGGATCGTCTGCCGTACGCGGCCAACGATGCCATCGGCGTGAGCTTGATGAAGACAAACCCGGAACTTAGCAAAGACGGCATCTATCTCCGCGAGCAACGGCCCAATAACCTGCTCCGCTGGGATGTTCAGGTCGATCCCGGGATGTCCGGCGAAAAGGCCCTCGCGATCACTTATGAGTTCAAGCTCGAACTCGATCGCCAAATGACGATCAGCAGCTTCCAATCCGCGGGCGTGCTTGCCACCGGATCGGGGCCCGCGAACCCCGCCGCGATGGCGGCAATCTCTCCGGCTGATCAGATCAAGATCAAGGCTCAGATGGCCAAGCTCAACCCGGAAGATCGCAAGTTGGCCGAGGCCCAGTTGTATTGTGCCATCGACCAGGATAGCCCGCTCGGCACAATGGGGCCGATCTACAAAGTGATGGTCAAAGACAAGCCGATCTTCGTTTGCTGCAAGGGCTGCGTCGCGGAGGCTCAAGCTCATCCTGATGAGACGATGAACCGGTTCCTGCAG
>JAIOQJ010000157.1 GCA_021413475.1 Planctomycetota bacterium
CCGCCGCCGCCGCCACCGTAACCGCCTGGATTGCCATCGCTGGTAAAGCCGCCGCCGCCATCTCCGCCGGTACCGGGAGGCCCGCCCCCGGCACCACCTGCAGTCCCAGGCTGCCCCGCCGACGTGATTCCGCCGCCGCCGCCGCCGCCGCTCGTGCCGACGCCGTCATCACCGCCAGGAAAAACCTGCCCGCCGCCGCCGCCCGCGGCATTGTCGACGTTGTTGCCACCATTGCCGTAAAGTCCACCGCCGCCGCCGGCACCGAAGACGAACGGATTAGAACCGGCAGGACGCACGCCGCCGGCACCACCATTGCCGCCGAGTCCGCCGCCGCCGCCGCCGGCTGCGAAGGGAGTAACGACATTTGTCGAGAAGGCCCCCGAGCTATTGCCGCCTGTGCCACCCACGGCGCGATTGCTCCGGAAGACGACGCCGGAAAGCGTCACGCTGGCAGTCCTGTTGATATACAGACCCCCACCTGCTCCCATACCGCCGCCGCCGCCGCCGCCGGCCGCATTCGTATCCGCCCCGCGGCCGCCCGTTGCATTGCCGGCGAAGACTGTCAAGCCACTGATGGTGGAGGTTCCGATGTCGGCAAAAAATACTCGGGTGGTGTTGTTACCCGATACGGTCAAAACGCTCGCCCCTGGACCGTTGATGGACATACTCTGGCCGAGAATGGGCAGCGGGCTTGCAAGTGAAATGGTTCCGGTCACGTTCGCGGCGAAATTGATCTGGTGCGGTCCCGCCGTGGCATTGGCGTTTGTGATTGCATCGCGCAACGACCCGGCACCGCTATCGTTAACGTTCAAAACGGTGAATGTGGTGGCGGACGCTGACCCGTTCCACCAGAGGCCCCCAAAGGCCGCCAGTGCCAGAATCGATCGCCGCCATGAGCGCGGTAGACGGAACATAGGCAAAATCCATGTAGAGTATCGCCTGAAACACGACGCTTAACCCGTATCATCGGCACATCAGGTGCGACCGGATTAGTCGGAATTGCCGAAGCGAGAAAAGTGGAATTACTGGAAGATTCGCTCAAGTTCGTAAAAAAGGCATCATGGCCGGATCACTCGTGAAGCCGCGACGCGGAGTCTTCTGAGCGGTGCGATTTGTCGCCCGAGCGTGTTTCGACCTCCCATAAACCACCGTCGTAGATGGCAAAAACGCTCCGCTCCGAAGACTGCGCGTCGCGGCTTCACGGAGCGATTGATATTGCCGCCGTTCTTAATGTCCCACGGAAACCCACCCATCATGCAAGACCACTGGATTGCCGAGCGTGTAAAGAAGATCGAAATGTCGGGCATCCGTAAGGTGTTCGAACTGGGGCGATCGTTGAAGGATCCCGTCGATCTTAGCATCGGCCAGCCGCACTTCGAGGTGCCGGCCTCCATCAAGGATGCCGCGAAGGCCGCGATTGACCAGAACAAAAATGGTTACACGGTCACGCAGGGAATTCCGCCGCTTCGCGAACGGTTGCTCGTCGAGATTCGTAAAAGTTTCCAGAACCAGGAACGAGAGGTTCTCGTCACCGGCGGCACTAGCGGGGCACTAATGCTCGCCATGTGCGCGACGGTGAACCCGGGCGACGAAGTGATCCTGTTCGATCCCTATTTCGTGGCCTATCCCCACCTGGTGACGTTGGCGGGGGGAACACCCGTTCTGGTCGATACCTATCCGGATTTCTCGATCGATCTGGATCGGCTCAAGGCGGCGTTGACGCCTCGAACCAAGGTAATTCTGTTTTCGAGTCCGGCGAACCCGACCGGGGCGGTTGTGCCGGTGGAAACTTTACGGGAGCTCGCCAAGCTGGCGGACGAGCGCGGCATCCTGCTCATTAGCGATGAAATTTATCGGGCCTTTCATCACGATGGCCCAGGGCGATCGGCCGCGGAGTTCAATCCCGATGTGCTGGTGGTCGATGGGTTCGGCAAAGCCTACGGCATGACCGGTTGGCGGCTCGGCTTCGCTCACGGGCCGAAACGGTTGCTCGACGAGATGGCGAAATTGCAGCAGTTCACGTTTGTTTGTGCGCCGAGCATCGTCCAACATTCAGGAGTTGCCGCGCTCGATTTTGACGTTTCGACCTTCGCGGCCGAATATCGCCGCAAACGCGACCTGATGATGCAAGGCCTCGGTGAGAGGTTCGAGATCGTGCAGCCTGGCGGGGCGTTTTACGTCTTTCCGAAGGCCCCGTGGGGAACGGGGACGGAATTCGTGGCGGAGGCGATCAAGAACAACTTGCTCGTCATCCCGGGCGGAACGTTCAGTCGTCGTGACACGCACTTCCGGATCAGTTTCGCGGCCAAGGACGAAACCTTGCAACGCGGCATCGAGATTTTGAACCGGATTTCGCGGCGATAGACGATGGTAAGTTGAATTCGTCCGATCCCGAAGCGCCAGCAAGGCCGAAAACACCCTTGCTGGCGCTTCGGGCTCGGATCAAAGCCAAGAAACCGCCTCGGCCCGAAAATGTCCGTTTGTTACACATTTGATAAAGGAACCGAGTAAAATGGATTGACGGATTGTGAAGGTCCGTCACAATGCTCCTTATGGATGCTGCAACTGCCGGGGCGACACCCCAACCCCGCCCCTTGCCGCGCGCTCTTGTCCGGACGACGAGTTCGCGCGTTTCGCGAGATGAACTCCCTTGTTCGTAGCCTCTGGTTCCAGGTCAATCACTCGACCCCAGACGGCAGACGAAAAGAAAGGAACAGGCGATGACACGGTTTGCGAGTCTAGGATTGCTCTCCGCACTCCTCCTTTTGAATCCCTTGAGCCGAGCCCAGGCTGTCGACGAGAAGGCGGCTCCCGCCCAGACCTACGCCATTATCGTGGGCGTCGGCGAGTTCAAGGATCCGCTCATTAAAGCCCGGCCGTCGGCCGAGGCCGACGCTCAGGCACTTTACGATGTCCTCACCGACAAAGCCGTCGGCGGGATCCCCGGCGATCACGTCCAACTGCTTCTGGCAGGCAAGGACGAGAAGCGGGATGCCAAGACGGCCACCAAAGCCAACATCCTCGCCGCCGTCAAGAAGCTCGTCGAAAAGGCGGGCCCCGACGACCGCGTGATCTTCGCTTGGATCGGTCAGGGCGCTCCCTCCGGCGAGCGAACCTGCCTGTTCACCACGGATGCGACGTTCAAGGAACGTGCCAAGGATTCGCTGATGGCCGGCGAACTCGAAGCCGAGTTCAAAAATCTCAAGGTCAAGGAAGTTTGCGCTTTTCTCGACCTCGACCTCAAGGCCTTCGAGGCCGGCAAAGAAGTTGTCCTTGAACCGAACGTGATGGATTTTGTCCGCGTGATGCTTGGCGCTAAGGAAAAGGACGACGCCGAACCGCCTCCGGGCCGCTCGGTGTTGCTGGCCGGGTTTGGGTCCAATCCCGTGGTTCTCGTCGACGGCAAGCAGGGGATCTTCACCAAGGCGGTGATCGATGGGCTTCGCGGCGCGGCGGATAAGGACGGTTACGAGCCGGACGGCGTGGTGACCATTGATGAACTCAACAAGTACCTCGAAAGCGTGATTCCCGATCTGGCCCGCAAGTACGGCAAAACAGAAGAAGCAAAGAATCAACTGCCGATCTATCTCGCGAAGTCGAGTCATTACATCGTTTCGAAGAACCCCGGCGTGACCGAGAAGGTCGAGGGCCGTCTTCAGAAGCTCGATGCTCTGGAAAAAGGCCAGAAAATCAACAAGGAAATCTCGGATGAAGGCAAACGGCTCCTCTCGCGCATGCCTTCCTTGAAGGCTCTTCAGGATCTTCGCAAGAATTACCAGGCCTTGACTGACGGCACGATGACGGAGAAGGATTTCGCCGCCGCTCGCGACAAACTGCTCGCGGGCATGAAGCTCGACGACGAATCCGCCAAAACGTTCGCCAAGAAACTGATCTACGGCCTGGAACGCTACAAGGCCCTCTACATCAAGGAACTCGACCTCGGCGAAATGACGGCCCAGGCTGTCAAGGGCCTCTACACGAAGGGGGATGTCAAAATCCCCGCGGACATTCAGGATCGCATCGGCAAGGCAAAGGGGTTGGCCAAGGACGAATTGCTCGCTCTTCTCAAGGATGCCCGCATGCCGCTGGGCAAGCGTGAAGATTTCGATCGCGATCGCGACGTGGAAATCGCCTTGCACGCCGGCATCTTCAAATTGGTCGATCCCTACACGGATTACACGGATCGCGAAAAAGTCGCAGAACGCGATAAGGATCTGCAAGGGTTCTTCACCGGCATTGGCGTCGTGATTCGCCGCGATCTGGTCAAGGATGCTTTGCTGGTCGTTTCCCCCATTCGCGGCAGCCCCGCATACATCGCCGGCTTGAAGGCGGGGGATTACGTCATCAAGATCCGCCGCGA